>JAFQPV010000023.1 GCA_017411585.1 Clostridia bacterium
AAATTCTTTGTAACTGCCACCAGGGTAATCTCCTCGGGATTTCTGCCCGCGGCACGCGCTGCAGCTGCAATTTTTTCGCGTACGGTATTTAAGTTTTCCTCAATCTGCTTTTTTCGCTCTGTCATAGCCTTATCCTCACTTCAGCACTACACCGCTTTCGATGTTTTTGCCGCCGATAATTACTGCATCATACTGCTTTAAATAGCCGTTTTCGTCCGATTTTGCCGCAATGACGATATTGTCATTTTGATACAAAATGCGAATGTTTCTGAAACGTACAATACCGGACACATCCACATATACACCCGTATTGCCCTCATCGTCTACACGCACTGCCGCCGGCGGGATTTGGAATCCGTCATACAAATCCGTAATCACCTCACAAGCGACCTTGCGCATCGTGTAAATGCCTTCAATATATTCGCTGCAAGCGACCATAACGACCGCCTTGCCGTCCGATACTTCGGAAATTTGTTTTACGGTTGCGGCATAACGCTGCGAGTTCAATTCCGGAAAGCGAAGCCAAACCTTCGCGCCGAGCGTAACGCTTTCCAGCTGCCGCTCGGTCACCGTAGTTGCAAAGTACCACTGCGTATTGTCAACCACCTTGCAAATACGGTCACCGGCATTCAAGGTTTCCGGTACAGATGGTTTATTCTCAATCTTGATGGAGTTAAAATCTGCTACGCTCATAGCTTCAACTGCGCTCGGTGTAAGCGTATCCTCATAGCCATCTGTTTCAGAAACAAACACACCCGCCATCGCAGAATACACATCCTGCTTTCCGGATTGCACAGATGCCTCTAAATCTCTTTTTTGCGCATAAAGTGCATCGAGCGCTTCTTCTGTAGGATTTACAGGTTCTCCGCCTTCAGTGATGTGTACATAGCTTGCAAGCTCCGCCTGCAAAATGTCAGCTTCCTCGTAATTGCCTGTCTGCGCCATTTCCACCACCGACGAAACAACCGTGCTGATTTTTTCCTCGGCAGAAGACAAATCCGTGCCGCGCAGCGCAGCGCCGGTGTTCTTTTCTTCCAGCCGTCTGATTTTGGCATTCACCGTGCCAAGTGCTTGCTTTGTCTGCTCATCGATGCCGTCTGTGTAGATGGTTGCAATGCGCTTACCCTTAGACACACGCGATTCGTTGCGATACGCCGCCTCTACCGCACCTGCGCTTTCCGCATGATACACCACTTCATCGCGCACGATGTAGCCCGATGCGGTAATCTTATTTTCATACTCCACCGTCCGCGCAGTCTGGGTCAAAAGCGGCTCATTAAAAATCGCACGCAAGCCCCAAATCGCAACGATGATTGTAATCAATATATAAATCCACAAATATCTTCTCATGTTGCCTCCGACGAAATAAATAATTTATTATTATTTTATCAAATTCGCTTTCTAAAAGCAATAGATAGAAAAAGTTTTTAAAGATGATATACAAAATGCATCAACAGCAAAAGCACAAGTGAAATACCGAAATTATAAACAGTAAACAGTTTGATGTAACGCTTTGCCCTCCCCGGCTCATGGCGGATAAATTCGCGGAACGTAATTAAGCTTGCAAGCGAAGAAATCAGTGTGCCTGCGCCGCCGATGTTCACCGCAACCAAGAGTTCCTGATAGTTTTGCGTAAATTTCGACAAAAGTACTGCGCTCGGTACATTGCTGATAAACTGGCAGGATAAAAAGCCATACAACAGTGTGTTTTTCTCCACAAGTCCGCCTAAAAACTGATTGACTGCCGGTATGCGCGCCATATTGCCCGAAAACACAAAGAACGCGCAAAACGTCAAAAGAAGACCGTAATCCACCTGCAAAAGCGCTTTTCTGTCTAAAATCAGAAGCGATACGAATACAATCAGCACGCCCACCGTATACGGAACGCCGCTAAATACCATAGCAATAGAGATAAAGAACAATATGGAATAGATAACCGTTCTCGGCTTATTGAGCTTCGTCTCTTCTGCGTTTTTAATCTCCAGTGCATCCTTTTCGACAAACAAACAGCACACTGTAATCAGCAAAATGGCAACGATAAACGGCAGAAGCATAATCCTTAAAAACTCGCCCGTCGGGATGTTAAAATAAGAATACAGATACAAGTTTTGCGGATTGCCGAACGGCGTGAGCATACCGCCGAGGTTTGCTGCAATGTTTTGCATAATGAATGTAAACGCCATATAGCGGCGATTGTCCGTACTTTTTAAAACGTAGTACCCAAGCGGCAGAAATGTGATTAATGCCATATCATTTGCAATCAGCATCGAGCCGATAAACGTGATATACACAAGCGCGATAATTGCAGTGCGTACCGTTTTAAACACAGCGACAATCTTTGCCGCAAGGATGCGAAAAAAGCGGATATTGCGCAGCGCGCACACCACCGCCAGCGTTGCAAACAGACACGAAAGTGTTTTAAAATCAAAATAACCAAGATACTGCGCGTCCGGTTTTACGAAAAAACACGTTAAAAGCGCAACTGCAACCGCGATTAAAAACACCACATTTTTCTTAACAAAAGGCAAAGCTTCCATCCCCTTAACGAAAGCAAAGCGTGTGCAGCTTTACACACGCTTTGAAAATCTTTTCAATAAAATCAAACCTTGATAATGCCCATTGCCTCCAAAATAGAGAAGCCTAAAATCAAAACGATACAAATCGGCGCAAGGTACTTAATTACAAACACGAACAAATCCTTACGCTTAAACTTGCCCGCAAGCTCAACCTCGTCAATAATCGCCTTCGGCTTGAGTACATAGCCGATAAAGATACAGGTCAGGAACGCAACAACCGGCATCAGCACGCTGTTGCTGATAAAGTCAAAGAAATCGAGGAATGACATCTTACCGAAGAACAGAATGTCGCCCCATGCGCCAAAGCCGAGAGAAGACGGCAGACCGAGCAGGACGCTAATGAGGAGTACGATTACGCAGCTCCACGTTCTGTTCAGTTTCAGCTTGTCCTGGAAAATCGATACGACAGTTTCCATCAGCGAAATCGAAGATGTCAGCGCTGCAAACAGTACCAAAAGGAAGAATACCGCGCCGATAATTGTGCCGCCCGGCATCGATGCAAACACCTTCGGGAGCGTGATAAACATCAGGCTCGGACCCTTGCCGAGTGCAGCCGGGTCACCGCCGGAGAATGCGAACACCGCCGGAATAACCATAAGACCTGCCATAAAAGCAATACCGGTGTCAAAAATTTCGATTTGCTTAACAGAAGACTCCAAGCTGACATCCTTTTTTATATAGGAGCCGTATGTAATCATAATACCCATCGCAAGCGACATCGAGTAAAACAGCTGTCCCATTGCAGCGAGCACCGTTGTAACGGAGAACTTCGAAAAGTCCGGCAAAATGTAATACTTTACACCTTCCATTGCGCCCGGCAGAAATACGGAATACACCGCAATCACAAGCGCCAGAACAATCAAAATCGGCATCATAACCTTGCTGACCTTCTCGATACCCTTTTCAACGCCGAAAAATACAACAACTGCTGTAATACCGATAAAAATGGAAAACCACAAAATCGGCTCGCCCGTCTGTGCGATAAAATCGCCGAAATATGCATCGGATGCATCTGCCACCGGCGCCTGACCGGAAATAAATGCAACCAGATACTTCGTTACCCAACCGCCGATAACAGAATAGTACGGCAGGATAATCACCGGCACGATTGCCGCGATATAACCGACAAAGGCGTAACGCTTGTCCAGTGCCTTAAATGCACCGATTGCGCTCAGCCCCGTCTTACGGCCGATGGCAATTTCCGCTGTCATCAGCGCATAGCCAAAGGTCAATGCCAAAATAATATACACCAGCAAAAAGATACCGCCGCCATACTGCGCCGCAAGATACGGAAAACGCCAGATATTGCCGAGACCGACTGCCGAGCCGGCAGCCGCCAGGACAAATCCGAGTTTGCCGGTAAAGCTACTTCTCTGATCCCCCATGATAAACCTCCTGATGTAAGCAAATTGCTTAAAATAACCTTAGATATTATATACGATATTTCATAGCTTGTCAAGCCAAGATGTCCCAAAGGCACCACGAAGGGGCGCCTTTGGTTGTTTGTTGTGTTGTTTATTTACTGCCTGCAATAAATCTTTCGAGAATTGCCGCGGTTTCAGCGCGTGTCGCATTGTCGAACGAATTGAGTGTGCTTTCGGATTTGCCCTGCATCAATCCTGCGCCAACTGCCCACTGCATCGATGCGATTGCATACTCGGAAATGCTGTCAAAATCTTCATAAGAGAGAATGTTTGTATCCTCACCTACGCTGACATCTATACCCTTATACTGTGCATAGCGGTGCATAATCGCCGCAATCTGCTCGCGTGTGATTTCTGTGTCAGGTTCAAAGGTCGTATCGGATGTACCATTTACGATGCCGTTTGCCTTTGCCCATGCAACTGCCTTTTCGTAGTAGCTGCCGCTTTCAACATCTTCAAACGAATTATCGTTTTCGACTGCAGGCTCACCCTCCGCTCTGTAAAGAACCGCTACCAGCATTGCTCTCGTAAGGTGTTCATCCGGTGAGAAGTGATGCTCGCCCGTACCATTCATCAAGCCGAGGAGGTAGACAAAGTCAACCGACTTTTCAGACCAATGCCCTACGTGGTGCACATCGGCAAACTCTTTCTTGTCGCCGCTCAGTACGTGTACTTTTGCATCGCCCTCTGTCGTAACAGCAATGCCGCCTTCACGTGTTTCAAAATCCGTGATGTAGTTGCTATCGCCGTTTTCATCCGTTACAACAACCATCTGTACCTTTTCGGTATCGGAAACCGGAATAGTAACCTCTGCCTTGCCGTCCGCTTTAATCTCTGCGGTTGTTTCGCCATTTGCGGTAGTTTCTGTCTTAACTTCCGTACCATCCTTGCGAACTTCCTCGGTTGCACGGCTACCGTCAGCATTTTCGGTTGTAACCGTCTTTGTACCGTCTGTGTCTTTTTCAGTAGTAACGGTAGTTCCGTCTGCCTTTTCTTCTGTAACCTTTTCGCTGCCGTCAGCGTTCTTTTCGGTAGTTGTAGAGGTTCCGTCAGACTTTTCAACCGTTGTTACAGTATTACCGTCTTTGTCCTTTTCAGTGGTGGTTACTGTACCGTCTTTCTTGGTTTCAACTGTTGTAGTTGAGCCATCGGCATTGGTGGTAACCTCTTTCTTTGTACCTGTTGTCTTATTCTCTGTTACCTTTGTTGTAGAACCGTCCTCGTTCTTTGTAGTAGTGGTTGTTATATTTGAAGAAGAACCACCACCGCCGGAAGAAGGTCTGTAAACATTGACAGTAACATCAAATGTCTTTTCGTTGTAGTTGGTTGTATCGGTAGGAGTAAATTTAACCTGTTTTACAAAATCGCCCGTTTCTGTCATTTCATCATCGGGAGTTACCCAACTGAAAGCACCTAAAACATTTCCGTCTGCGTCCTTAAACTCCGCAGGAGTGATTGTAGAAGTAGATAATTTATTTCCACGTCTGATACGGCTTGCAGTCGGAATATTTTCACCCTCTATGATATGGTCTGCCTTTGCAATGTTCCATTCAAG
>JAFQPV010000178.1 GCA_017411585.1 Clostridia bacterium
CAAGGAAATTGACTATTCCGAAGGACAGACCAATGTGGAATTTTCCTATGATGGTCAAGGCGGCATTCAACTGGATGGATTTAACCGTGCATTGTTCGCGTTCTTGGAAGGGGATTACAAGCTTTTGGTTTCCGGTCAGGTGACCGACGAGTCGAAAATATTGACCAACCGAAACATCCGTGAGCGTGTGCGTAGTGTAGCCCCGTTTTTTGCCTATGATGAAAACCCGTATCTTATCATTGCGCAGGATGGGACACTCAAGTGGATTTTAGACGGTTATACAATATCAGATCAGTTCCCGTATGCACAGACCTTTACGAATTTTAACTATATCCGTAACAGTGTGAAGGTTGTTGTAGATGCCTATGACGGGACGGTGCAGTTCTATATCAGTGACGAAAGCGACCCGATTGTACAGACGTATAAAAAGATTTATCCGAGTCTGTTTGAGGAGGGCGCGTTACCGGAGGATATCCGCGCGCATGTGCGCTATCCGGAGTATCTGTTTAAGGTGCAGGCAGAGATGTATAAAAAGTATCATATTACTGATGCACACGTCTTCTATAATAGCAGTGATATCTGGGATATTGCAATGGAAAAATTTGCGGAAAATGATGCACAGTATATTGTACCGTATTACAACATGATGCAGCTGCAGGGGTTGGAGGAAAATGGCACAAGCTTGTACCTGACAATGCCGTTTACCATTTTGAATAAGGACTATATCGCCAGTTTCTTTGTTGCCGGCTCGGACGGCGACAGCTATGGGCAGCTCGTCAACTACAGATTTGTCAACGCAGAAAAGAACGCCTATGGCACAATGCAGATGGAAAACCGCATCGATAATGACCCTGAGATTTCCGGGCAGATGACGCTTTGGGGACAGGGCGGCTCCAATGTCGTGCGCGGCAATATGATTATTGTTCCGATTAAGGATTCGCTTTTGTATGTGGAGCCGGTATATATTACGACGAATAACGCGGCCTCTTTCCCGGAACTGAAGCGTGTGATTGTCGGCTATAAGGAAAATATCGGTATGGAAACGACACTGCAGGCATGTTTGCAGAAGCTGTTTGGCGAGGGTGGCTTGGTGGGCAAAGAGCCGCCACAGACAGTAACACCGCCGGAAAATGTGGTAGAGGACATTCCGGAACTGACACCGGGCGACGAACAAGAGGAGACACCGACACCGGTGAACGGAGACGAAATTTTGGCGCAGGTGCAGGAGTTATATGCGCTCTACAAGCAGTATAATGCACAGGGCGATTTTGAAAATGCCGGCAAAGTCATGGCAGAGTTAGACAGACTTTTGACGGAAACCATTGGCACGGAGCAGTAAACAAAGCATAAAACACACCCGTTTTAGGTAGACTAAGACGGGTGATTTTTTATGTTTGGCAAGCGTGCATTTAAAGAATATGTATGTATTGCATTTGGCGCACTTATCCTTGCGATAGGGCTAAATCAATTTTTAGTACCGATGAAGCTGTCGGTTGGCGGCATAGGTTCTATCGGTACAATGCTTTTGTATTTGCTGCGGGTTCCGCTTTCTGTAACGAATCTCGTGCTGAATGCGGTGCTGTTTGTTTTTGGCTTTAAATACATGGGGCGTTCAGCAGTGCTGAAAACGGTGGCGGGTGTTTTGTTTTTATCTTTGTTTTTGGCACTGACTCAAGGCGCTTGGGCATATGGCGAGGATGCTTTTATGTCAGCGCTTGTGGGCGGGCTTTTGTGTGGCATCGGTGTGGGTATTGTGGTGCGACAGGAGGGCTCGACGGGGGGCAGCGATTTTGCTGCTCTGATTTTGCACAAGCTGTTTCCGCATCTGTCTGTTGCCGTTTTGCTGATGGGTATTGATTTTGTAATCGTTGCCGTTTCGGGAGTGGTGTTCCAGAGCATAACGGTTATGTTTTATTCGCTTCTGGCGCTTTTGGTGGCGGCGAAGGTTGCGGATGTGATTTTAACAGTCGGCGATGTGGCAAAGTCGGTATACATTCTTTCGGAAAAGCATAAAGAAATTGCCGAGCGCGTGCATACACAGTTAAACCGCGGTGCGACAGGCGTGTTTAGCCGCGGGATGTATTCGGGCAGGGAAACTATGATGCTTTTGTGCGTGGTCAGCCCGAAGGAGCTGCCGCAGCTTGTGCATCTTGTCCGTGATATTGACAAAAGCGCTTTCATTATTATATCCGATGCAAGAGAGGTATTGGGGGAGGGGTTTAAACAATAAAAAAAACAGTGTTCTGAAGAACACTGTTTTTGTTGTTTGTTTTGAAATTACAGATCCAGCTTGATTTCGATTTCGTGACCGAGCTCTGCGGACTCTGCGATACCGGAAAGGATTGCCTGGTTGTAGATGATTTCGTCGATGGAAATCGGTGTTACAGTGTTGTCCTTGATGGCATCTGCAAAGGAACGAATCTTTCTGTCGAAGTTGGATTCGCCTTCGATTTCCTTCTCGCGCGGAATTACGGTCTCAACCTGCTTGCCTGCGATGCTCTGGTAGAGCACGAGCGGACCGCCGATGGTACCGTTCCAGCATTCATCCTTCTTTGCCGGTATGCGAAGTGCACCTTCTGTACCGAGGATGATGGTATCGCCCATTGTATCTGCATGCATAGCCCAGGAAATTCTGAAGTCGAGAATGATATCGTTTTCGAGACGAACGAAGCCTGCGGCAAAATCGTCTACGCCGAACAAATCAGCATATTCAGCCGGCTTGTTATCCCAAATGTAGTAGTTCGGGTTCTTGCCGAGGTAAGCAGACTTGTAGCCTGTAACAGTGAGCGGCTTCGGATAGCCGATTGCGTTTAATACAGCATCGAGTGCGTAGCAACCGATATCACCGAGTGCACCGAGACCTGCGGTCTTCTTCTCAATAAAGGTTGTACCGAACGGTGTCGGAATACCGTGACGACGACCGCCACCGGTCTGGATATAGTAAATCTTACCGAGAACACCGGTGCTTACAACCTTTTTAATCTGCTGCATAACCGGGTCGAATCTCGGCTGGAAACCGATGGAGAGAATCTTGCCGCTTGCTTTCTCAGCCTTGTAAAGTGCTTTTGCTTCTTCCATAGTTACACACATCGGCTTTTCGAGAAGAACGTTTACGCCGTGCTCGAGTGCATAGATAGAGCACTCTGCGTGTGTTGCGTTGTAGGTACATACGCTTACGCCGTCGAGATCCTTCTCAGCGTCGATCATTGCCTTGTGGTCCGGATAGCATCTTACGCCTTCCACGCCGTGCTTTTTAAAGAAAGCCTCAGCCTTGCCCGGGATTAAGTCAGCACCTGCTACGATTTCGATGTCCGGCTGCTTTAAATAGCTTGCCATGTGCGCATCAGCAATCCAACCTGTACCGATAATACCGATCTTTAACTTCTTGGAGGTGTCAATTGCTTTTTTTGCTTCCTGGTTTTCCTGGAATGCATCCAAAATGTTTGCCATGTGTAATTACCCCTTTTCTTATATAATATAATAAAACCAATTTACATTTTCTTTATATCATACAACTTAAACAAAGTCAAGCGTGAACATATTTTGGACAAAAAAGTGATAAAACTTGAACAAAAAGTGATATTATACAATTCTGCTGCGTGCTTCGCCGTTTAAAAATGCGGTGATGTTTTTGTGAATTTCCGCAAGGCAGCGCTGCCTTGCTTCGAGTGCACCCCACGCCATATGCGGTGTGAGGGCGACATTGTCTAAAGCCTTGATTGCATAAAACGGATGGTCCTTTCCGAAGGGCTCGGTAGAGTACACATCGCACCCGAATGCGCCGAGTCTGCCTTCTTGCAGTGCTTTGGCTACGGCGGCTTCGTCTAAAACCGCACCGCGCGCCGCGTTAACCAAAATCGCCTCCGGCTTCATTTTTGCAAGCTCCGCTTCGCCGATTAAGCCGTGCGTTGCATCGGTCAGCGGCGTGTGCACGGTAATGACATCGGCATTGGAGAGCAAAGTGTCTAAATCTACACAATTGTAGCCTGCCTCCGGGGTGCGCTTGTTTGCAAGCACCTTGCAGCCGAGCGCTTCTGCCACGCGCGCCACTTGCTTGCCAATGTTGCCGAGCCCGACAATGCCCCAGGTTTTGCCGCACAGCTCGTGGTATACCGGCTCGAGACGGTTGGCAACACCGCTTTCGGTGTAGCTGCCGTCGGTCACGAAACGGTTGTATTCTTTTAAATGAATGCTCAGTGCCAGAACGAGCGAGAACGTTACCTGCGCAACGCTGTGCGTGGAATAGCCGGCAACATTACACACAGCAATGCCGCGCGCCTTGCAGGCGGCGATGTCGATGTTATCGTAGCCGGTTGCCGCAACGCAAATCAGCTTAAGTGTCTCTGCACTTGCTAGCACTTCCTCGGTGATTTTTACTTTATTTAATATAAGAACCTCTGCATCACGAATGCGCTCGCAGACCTCATCGGGTGCAGAAGTGTCAAAAATTTCGACCTTGCCAAAGCTTTCAAACTGTTTTAAATCTACGCCTTCGCCCAGAGTGGAGGCATCTAAAATTTTAATGTTCATTTCAATTTCCTCACTTATCATTTGTTAAATTGCCGTCCCCGCTGACGGGAATCGTTTCACCTAAGAAGGTCGGCGCCGGTTTGAAAAACGCCGTAAAAACATCCTTGACGTG
>JAFQPV010000179.1 GCA_017411585.1 Clostridia bacterium
GACGAGGAATTTTGTCGGAAAGAGGAACATAAAAATCAGCATCATACTTGCGTATAATGCTGATTTTTTGTGAACTATTTTCGGTAAATTACCGACTAAAACCGATTTTTCCCTAAGTGAAGGCGCCTTTCTTTGCCGAATTTTTAAAATTGAAAACAAATCGTGAACAAATTGCCGATGGGGTTGTATTTGCAGGTCAAAATATGTATACTAAAATCAGACAGCCAGAGGAAAGGAGCAATATTAATGCAGCTTGCAGTTTTTGTACTTAGTAAAACAGAACTTTTAGATGACTTTTTGCTTTCACTTTCTGAAGCGGGGATTCGCGGTGCAACCGTGCTTGACAGTAAGGGTATGGCACACGCTCTGCCGCAGGAAAGCTCTTTTGCAGCATCGCTTCGGTTGATTTTAACGCCGGGGCATGAAACGGGAAAGACGATTTTCATGGTTGTACCGGATGAGAAAATCAATGTGATTTCCGGGGTGGCAAATCAAGTTTGCGGTGATTTAAACGGTCCGGAGAGCGGCATTTTATTTGCACTTCCGGTTTCTTACACCGAGGGCATTAAGTTTTAAATAATTCAATTAAGAAGCATACAGCCTCTTCCTTAAGAAGAACATCCTAAGGGGGAGGCTATTTTTATGTGCTATGGTTATTTTTTTCTTGACAAAGGAAAAAAGCCATGCTATACTAACTGTACTAAGACAAATAGTACAGAGAGGAGGAAGAGAATGTTTAAGCTCGACTACAATGACCACAGACCGGTATATGAGCAGATTAAAGAGAATTTTAAAACGTTGATTGTGACCGGTGCAATGGCGGAAGGCGAGGCGATGCCGTCCGTGCGCGAGCTGGCGGCAATATTGGGCATCAATCCGAACACCATTCAGCGCGCATATAAAGAGCTGGAGCAGGAGGGCTTCATTCATTCTATGCGCGCCAAGGGCAGTTTTGTAGCGCCGCGCAAGAATACGATAAATGAACGCCGCAAGGAAGCGCTTCTTTTGCAGATGCAGACGATTTTGTCAGAGCTGTCGTTCGGCGGGGTGGAAAAACAGGAGCTGTATGCAGTGGTAGATGAATTCTATAAGGAGGGAAAATAAGTGATTCGTGTTGAGAATTTGACGAAAACATTCGGTGATTTTACCGCGCTGGACGGGCTTTGTATGCGTGTGCCGCAGGGGTGTGTGTATGGGCTCGTGGGTCCGAATGGGGCAGGTAAAACAACCTTAATTAAACATATCGTCGGTGTGCTGCGCCAAAATGAAGGCAGCATTATCGTTGGCGGAGAAACGCTGTATGAAAACATCAGCTGTAAGCAAAATGTGGTTTACATACCGGACGATGTTTTCTTTTATAAATCCTACAGCATCAAGGACATGAAAAAGCTGTACCAAAGCATTTATCCGCGTTTTAGCGTGGAGCGATATAACAAGCTCAAGGATGTGTTTGGTATTGACGAAAACAAGCGCGTGATGCGTTTGTCTAAGGGTATGCAAAAGCAGGTGGCGTTCTGGCTCGGCATTTGCACGATGCCGCAGCTGATGGTGCTCGATGAGCCGGTGGATGGATTAGACCCGGTGATGCGCCGCCGTGTGTGGAATCTGATTTTGCAGGATGTGGCAGAAAACAAAACGACGGTGCTCATTTCCTCGCACAATCTGCGCGAGCTGGAGAGCGTGTGCGACCACGTCGGCATTTTGCATCAGGGCAAAATTGTGATTGAAAAAGAGCTGGATGATATTAAGAGCGATGTGCATAAGCTGCAGCTTGCCTTCAAGGGCAAATTCCCGGAAAAGCTGATGGAGGAATTAAACCCGATGCACACCAGTGCTTTCGGCAGCGTGCATATGGTGATTGCGCGCGGAAGCATCGATGCACTGACAGAGTGCATTAAAGCGTACAATCCGGTGATTATGGACATTCTGCCGCTGACGTTAGAGGAAGTGTTTATTTACGAGTTAGGAGGTATGGGTTATGCGTTCGAAGATATCCTTCTTTAATAAAGGCTTGTTTTTTTCGAATATAAAGCGTTTTTCCTGGGCGTGTATACTGGAAACGGTTGTGATGTTTTTCTTTTATCCGTTTAGCTTAATGATGATGCATCCGGATGCAGCGTGGCTTGAAAATGTGACAGATATTCTGGAAAGACGTCAGGAGTATACGGCGTTTTGTAATTTGAGCATTTGCGTTTATGCAGTTGCACTTGCGGTGCTGTTGTTTCATTATCTGCATCAGCCGAAGATGACAACGGCATTGCACGGCTTGCCGGTATCGAGAACCGAGCTGTTTTTCAGTGCAGTTTTATCCGGAGCAGTGCTGCTTGCAGTCCCGATTGTACTGAATGTCTTATTGATTTTTATCACGAAGGCAACGATGGAGATCGGAGCTTGGGTTCTTGCATCCAGTGTGTTGCGCTGGGCGGCGTATGCGCTGTTGCTGTCCTTGGTGCTGTTTGCCTTTACTGCTTTTGTCGGTATGTTTGTTGGCAATCCGGCGGCGCACTTTATCTTTACATATATTTTGCACTTTTTGCCATTAGCTGTTTTTGCAGGTTTTATGGCGCTTTGTCAGATGTTTTTATACGGCTTTGATACCTCATTTGACATCCCGCAATGGATTTTGGAGCTGCCGATGATGACTGTGATGCACGATTTTACAAGACCATGCGGCTATTATATGCTGCTGTTTGCTATTCTCAGTGTTGTCTTTATTGTGCTTGCACTTGTTGCGTACAAAAAGCGACCGTTGGAGCAAGCGGGTGATGTAGTGGTGTTTTCGTGGGTAAAGCCGGTGTTTAAATACGGCGTGAGCGTTTGCTTTGCCGTTGCAGGCTTTTTATACATCGCAGGCATCAGCGGTATGGAAACGCAAGATAATCTGCTTGGTAACACCCTGCTTGCAGCGCTTTGGGGCGCAGTTGGGTTTATCATTGCGCAGATGCTTATTATGAAAAGCTGGCGCATCTTTGGTGCATACAGAGAGCTGATTGGTGCTTGTCTTGCGATTGCGCTTCTGTTTGTTTTGGTACAAAGCGATGTAACCGGATTTGAAAAGCGTACGGTTATAGAGGAGAAGGTAACATCGGTGACGATGAGCGGATTTTATGATTATGCACAGTCGGAAATTACGGTATCGGAGCCGGAGAGCATTGCGCTTGCAACAAAGCTGCACCAAGCCTTTATTGATAATCGGCGTGAGCTGGTGGAGGGCGATTATCCTATTTATATGCGCATGGAGTTTAAAATGGAGGATGGCTCTGTCTTTAGACGCGCGTATAATGCGCCGGCACAATCGATTTTGCTCGAAATGTACAATCAGCCGGAGTTTAAGCGCGCGGGCTATCCGATGCTGTACGCAGATGTAGAACGCATTGAAAGCATTGGCATCTACACAAATGATGAAAAGTATTATATTAACGACCGTCAGCGCGTTTTGGAAGCGATGCGCGCAGATATAGATGCAAGAAGGTTTGGTGAAGATTACTTCCGTAAAGAGGCACTGGTCGGGGCATCCATTGGTGAGAATTATGAAGTGGCGAAGGCAGAACCGTCGGCAAAGTACCATCTGGAATTTGAGATGACAGAGCCGGCATATGTGGAACGCAACAATGTATATGTTGCGGCTTATCGCAGCTATTATAACTTCGATATCCGCGAAGATGAAATGCCGCAAACCTTTGCACTGCTTGAAGAGCTTATGCCAACACTTGTACCGGAGGAATAATCTGCTTTCCCCCATAGCAGAAGATTCAATAATAAAGAAGCACTCTTGCCGTCAGGCTTGTGTGCTTCTTTTAAAATAGTGTGTTGGCGACATGCCGGTGATGCGCTTAAAGACCGTACTGAAATAGTTTTGGTCCGTAAAGCCGAGTGCAAGCGCAGTTGCTTTGCTGGTGCTGCCGCTTTTGAGCATCTCCGTTGCACGTGCGATTTTTAAGTGGTTGACATAGTGCATCACGCCGGAGCCGGTGTAGGTATGAAACAGCTTTTGCAGTCCGACCGGACTTATGCCGAAGGCATCGGCAATTTGGGCAACGCACTGTATAGCTGCGAGATTTTCGTTGATGTATGCGGCGATGGAGGAGTAGGTCTGCGCAGTAGCAGAGGTGCGATGGGTTTGCACATCCGTACTGTTTGTAAACAGGCGCAGTAAAAACAGACTCAGTGTATCAAAGCAGCGCTGTGCTTCCAGTTCGCGACCTTCGTTGAGCTTTAAACGATAGTTTACGCGATAAAACGCTTTTTCCGCCATACGCCAGGCATCCATTAAAAGCGTCTCTTCTGCCGAGGTAAAGGCAAAGATTTTGCGGTCAAGCTTGGGAAAGGCATCGGCAAGAAAGGAAAACACCATAATGGTCGGCGTTGTGCCCTCGGCGGCGCGTACACTGTGAAATTCCATTGGTGTGTGGACAATTGCGCTGCCGGCAGAGAGCGTGTATACCTCTGTGCCCGCCGTGATGCTCACGCTGCCGTTTAATACACAGACCACCTCGTAAAAATTATGTGTTTCGCCTAAAAAAACGAAGTCTCTTCCACATTCTCGTATAAAATAGCTGAACATACTGTTGATTTTCAGCTGCGGCGTAATTTTGCAAAAATCGGACATTGAAATCACCCTGTATACAAATTTAAATATTTTATATAGAAATACCCATATACATTCTTTTTTATATATTTTATACTGTGTGTGAAAAAAAGTCAAGGAGGCTTTATATTATGGGTAGATTAAAGGTTGTAATTATGGGTGCAGGCGGCAGAGGCTGCGGCTACGGTCGTTTCTGCGCGGAGCATCCGGATTTGTATGAGGTTGTAGCGGTTGCAGAGCCGATTGATGCAAGACGCAACTATATTAAAGAGCTGCACAATTTGCCGGATGAAATGTGCTTTCTAGATTGGAAAGATTTAGCGGCGCAGGGCAAGATTGCAGACATCTGCTTTATTTGTATGCAGGATGCAATGCATTATGAGCCGGCGCTTAAATGCATCGAGCTCGGTTATCATCTGCTTTTGGAAAAGCCGATGGCACCGACACCGAGAGAGTGCCGCGAAATTACGGAGGCTGCAGAAGCAAAGGGCGTAAAGGTGCTTGTTTGTCACGTGCTCCGTTATACGGATTTTTATCAGAAAATCAAGGATTTGATTGTAGAGGGTAAAGTCGGCGAGGTGATGAGCGTTGAGCACAGAGAAGGTGTGGGTAACGAGCATCAGAGCCATAGCTTTGTGCGCGGTATGTGGAGAAACACAGAGGAAAGCGCACCAATGATTCTGGCAAAATCCTGTCACGATATGGACCTTTTGCAGTGGCTTATGGATAAAAAGTGCGTAAAGACACAGTCCTTTGGTCGCCTTTCACATTTTTGCAAGGCAAATGCACCGGCAGGCGCACCGGCGCGCTGCTTAGACGGCTGTCCGCACGAGGACACTTGCTTTTACAGCGTGAAAAAGCTCTATCTCGGCGAAAACGCAACCTTCTGGTTCCGCCGCGCGGCTACGGAGAACCCGAATCCGACCGACGAGCTTGTCATTGAGGCGCTTAAGAACGGCAAGTATGGCAGATGCGCATATCAGTGCGATAACGATGTTGTTGACCATCAGACCGTGAATATGGAATTTGAAGACGGCTCGACCTGCGTATTTTCGATGAACGCATTTAACAAGGGCGGCAGAGTAACCCATATTATGGGTACAAAGGGTGAGTTGCACTGCGATGTCGGTACGGACACCATTGAGTACTTTGATTTTGCAACGCGTGAAACCACGGTGCTGAGCAAGTCGGACATTGCGCGCTCGGTGGATATGGGCGACGGACACGGCGGCGGTGACAGCGGCATTATGTTTGCACTTTATGAGTACATCAATGATACATACAAGGGCAATGCGATTTGCGAACTGCGCACCTCGTACGAAAACCATCTGATGTGCTTTGCGGCAGAGGCTTCACGTCTGATCGGCAAGGTTGTGGATATTGAAGGCTTTGAAGAATAAGCTCAAAAAAGACTGTTTAGCAAAAAAGCTAAACAGTCTTTTTTATTTCCTTTTCAAAAGCGTTTTGGGTTGCGCATCGTTTTCGCGCTTAAAGGCTTTGTAAAAAGCGGAATAATCGGAAAAACCTGCTTCGGCGCAGGCGGCGGTCAGACTTTTCTTTTCTTGCGCAAGCGCACTCGTGCGCTCAATGCGCTTGGCGGTGATGTATTGATTGATTGTGCAGCCGACATATTTTTTAAACAGGCGGCACATATGGTATTTCGACAAAAATGCGTGCTCCGCAAGCTCGTCTAACGAAAGCTTTCTGCTTAAGTTTTCGTCGATATAGGTTAAAATCTTTTCTACCTGCGGATTGGAGATATAGGTTTTGGAAAAGTGTGTGTTTGTATTTAAAACATGCAAAAATTCAATCAGCAGAGTTTTGGTGATGATGTTTTCGGTGTCCGTAAAATTCTTTGTATATTTTTTAAGCCGCTTATATACATCGTAGAGTCCGCTGCTTTCGCAGGTGGCTGCGCTGACTTTGCGGTCACCGCGAACACGGGGATAGAAGATTTCCTCATACTGCGTACAGCCGTTTTGCACAAAGAAGTCTTTGCC
>JAFQPV010000180.1 GCA_017411585.1 Clostridia bacterium
ATCAGAAAAGAAGAAGCAAGAAAAGCTGCGGCAGTTATCGGTGCAGAATATATCTGCTTAGACTACGATGACGAAATGTTTTTCGAAGACAGAGAAGCAAGACTTGCGTTTATTAACCTTGTAAGATACTGCAAGGCGGATATTATCCTTACACATAATCCGGAAGACTACAACCCTGACCACGAGCTAACGAGCAAAATCATAAACGATATTGCAGTTATGATTCCGGTTGCAAAAATCCAGACGAAGGCGCAGCCTTATGATAAAATCCCGATTATCGCTTACTTTGAGCCGGTCAATGGTTTGGGCTTTATTCCGACAGAATATGTAGACATTACCGACACAATGGATCTCAAGATGGAAATGTGCAGAGCGCACAAAAGCCAGGTAAGTTGGATGTCGGACAACTACAAGGAAACTATGGCAGACAAGGATTTCTTTGAAGATTATTATACGATCGCAAGATACAGAGGTATTCAGTGCGGCGTAGAGTATGCCGAGGGCTTCCGCATGGCAAATGATGCTTTCCGTGTAGTGCCGCGCAGAGTGCTGCCGTAAGATGATGGAGACGAGAATTGTAAAGCATCCCGTATGGGGGCAGGCGCTTTTTGCGGAGAACGGGGTTGTTGAAATCGGTATTCCGCTCGAATTCGGTATCCGAATCGGGCACCTGTCTTATAAAAATGGGGAAAACCTTTTTTATGAACAGCCCAATGATTTAAATGACCTTTGTACGCTGGAGGGCTTTCGCGTGCGCGGCGGGCACAGATTGTGGCTTGCGCCTGAGTCGGAAAAGGATTATTTTCCGGATAACCAACCCGTACAGTATGAAATCATTGGGGACACAATTCGCCTGATGCAGGAAAAAGATCCGTGGCTCGGTGTGCAAAAAAGTATGGAAATTACCTTTGTGGGTGACGAAGAAATCCGCGTAAAGCACAGTATAGTCAATGCCGAAACATATGCGCAGGAAGTTTCGCTTTGGGGTGTAACCTCGGTTGCGCCGTGCGGAAAGGCGCATATTCCGTTAAAACATCGCGAAGGTGGTTATGACCCGTTGCACATGGTCACGATGTGGGATTATACAAGCTTAGGTGATGAACGGGCGCAGTATACGCGTGAAGCAATCACACTTTCGCACAAGCCGCTTGTACAAAAGTATAAAATCGGCGTAGGACACCCCGACGGTCCGGTTACCTATGAAAACAAAGGCGTTATTTTCGAAAAATCGTATGAAGTTCATATATCCGAAGCTTATCCCGATGGCGGCGTTTCTTTTGAAATCTTTATGTGCCGGCATATGGTGGAGTTAGAATGTCTTTCGCCGCTTTTGACGGTCGGCGCAGGGGAGACGGCAGAATTTTGTGAAACTTGGCGATTAAAAAAACAAGGTTAGGAGTAAAGCTATGAAGTTAAGTATTGCAACCGTAGGTTTGGCGCATCCTTTTGAAGTTGGTTATGACGATGCGGAAAACCTTTTAAACCAAACGGCAAAAACACTAGAGGAAGCAGGCGTAATTTGTGAAAATGTCGGCGTAATTATGCACGATTTGGATACAGTAAAGCAAGCGGCAGCGGTTTTAAAAACAAAGGATGTCGACCTTTTGATGATCTGTATCGCAACCTGGAGCGAGGACCATCATTTATTAGACCTGCTCTCCTATATTGATAAGCCGGTTATCCTTCGTGCATATCCTGCAAGAGAAACCGGCTCGCTTTGCTGCGCGCATCAGATTGGCGCAGTATTTACCGATATCGGCAAGACCTATGAGTTTGTCTACGGCGATGCAGACAGCCGTGAAAGCGCAGAGGAAACAAAGAAAATTGCGACGGCGTATTCTTTAAAAACCGTTATGAGCAGAACGAGAGTCGGCGCAATCGGCGGCAGAGTAAAGGGTATGACCGAGATTGCTTACGATGAATTTGCTATTAAGCAAAAGCTCGGCGCAAGAGTTGTAAATATTGACGAAAAAGAAATGACGGAAAAGGTAAACGCTATGACGGATGCCGAGGCTGAAAAGCTTTTGGAAGAAAAGAAGGCTATTTTAGCGCCGTGCAAAATTTCGTCTTCGAAGGAAGCTATGCTGGAGTCTATCAAGTACTACAGCGCAATGAAGGCACTTGCAGAGGAATACGATTTAGAGGCACTGTCCGTTAAGTGCTACACGACCTATATGGGTAAAATCTGCTTAGGCTATTCGCTGCTTTCGGAGGAGGGCATCGTTGGCTCGTGCGAAGGTGATGTAACGAATGCGCTTACAATGAAGCTGATGTATGAGCTTTCGGGCAAGCCGATTAACAACACAGACCTTTTGTATCTTGACGAAAGCGAAAACAGTATTCTCTTTGCACACTGTGGCTCTTCCGGCTTTTCCATTGCTGAGGGTGAGATTGATTTGTGTCCTGTTCGTCTTGCAGAGACCGGCGTTTGCACCAAGTTTTTGGTAAAGCCGGGCAAGGTTACTGCGGTAAATATCTGCGGTCACGGCGATACCTTCAGACTTTCGGCTATGGTGGGCGATGCAATTCCGTGCGGTATGGAATTTCCGGGCAATCCGGTGAAAATCAAGTTTGAAAAATCCATTTTTGACATCAACAAAGAGATTATGGCAAACGGTATCGGACACCACTGGATGGTTGCCTACGGCGACTATATGGAAGAGCTTAAGTACTTCTGCAAGATAAACAATATCTTAATGTATGAAATCTAAAACCGAGTGGAGGTAAGGAAATGAAACGTTCAGAGATTAACGCAATTATGAAAAATGCACTCAGCCTGTTTAAAGAATATAAGATTTCTCTTCCGCAGTTTGTTTTATGGACGGCGGATGAATGGAAAACGAAGGGCGAAGAAGTAAGAGAAATTAAGGAAAATATGCTCGGCTGGGATATTACGGATTTCGGCGGTGGTGATTTTAATAAAAAAGGCTTGTTTTTAATCACGCTGCGCAACGGCAATCAGAAGATGCCGGAGAAGTATCCGAAGGTGTACGCCGAAAAGCTGATGATTGTGCAGGAAAATCAGGTAACACCGATGCATTTCCATTGGTATAAGATGGAGGATATCATCAACTGTGGCGGCGGTAATTTGATTATTAAGCTGTATAACTCGACGGAAAATGAAGAGCTTGCCGATACTGATGTTGAAGTTTCGGTGGATGGCGTAAAGCGCACCTTCCCGGCAGGCTACGAGCTTTGCTTAAAGCCGGGCGACAGCGTAACCTTAACACCGGGTCTGTATCACAGATTCTGGGGTGAGGAAGGCAAGGGTACGATTATTGTTCGTGAGGTGTCGATGTGCAACGACGATGCCAACGACAACCGTTTCTACGAAGAAACAGGTCGCTTCCCGGCAATTGAAGAGGACGAAGCACCGCTTTACCTTCTGTGCAACGAATACGATAAATAAGAAAAAATACTGCATATCAACGATATGCAGTATTTTTTATTTCATTCACTTGTGATTTTTTAAGTCTTCTTCACACCTCTCGGAAAAATCAGGGGTTTTCCAGGAGGTATTATAATCGCCGAAGCCCTGGTCTCGGGGTGTAATATAATCCGGAAGATTGTTGCAGGCAGTAAGTGTTTCGCGTATGGCCTGCAGATATTTATAACCGAATTTATGGCTTGGGGCAACAAAGTGTCCTTCGTCCCACTCGTTCCAGTTATCAATCATAATCATTTTTCTTGCCCAGG
>JAFQPV010000004.1 GCA_017411585.1 Clostridia bacterium
AAAAGCGGTTTTTCTGCTTTTCGTAGGCAATGACACTGCTTTTGCAGTCCTTTAAAGGTGCGCTGGTAATGATGACCGTTTCCGGTCCTAAAGCCGCCAGTGCACACAGCCATTCGTGCGCTTCTTCGGTTGTCAATATTTTCGGTATTTCACGACCGAGCAAAAAAGCAGCCTCTGTGATGTTTGGCGTAATAGTATGTGCTTTGGCAACCAAACGCTTCATATGCGGCACAAACTCCATATCAAAGGTGGAGTAGAGTGCGCCGTCGTCCGCAAATGCCGGATCCACAACGACGAGTGGAGAAGTGGATTTAAATTCATCTATCATATCGGAAATAATGTCAACCTGCTTTGATGAACCGAGAAAACCGGAATAAATACAATCGAAATCAATATTTAAGCTGCGCCAATGCTTATAGTAGGCGGTCATGGTATCGGTTAAGTCAACGAAGGTATAGCCATCAAATCCGCCGGTGTGTGTGGATAAAACGGCTGTTGGCATGGGACAAACCTGCATACCCATAGCCGAAAGCACCGGAACAACGACAGATAAAGAGCATCTGCCATAGCCGGACAAATCATGCACCGCAGCAATTTTCGGGATTACATTTTTCATAACCACACCTCACTTTTTACATGAATTTACATTACATTGTACTACAAAATCGGGGCGAGCGCAAGAGGCGAAAAAAATTTTTGCAATAAACACAAAAAAGGGGTGGAAATCAGGGCGGAAAAGTTGTATAATTAAAATAATGAACGAAGCTTAAGGAGGAATGTACGGCTATGGTTGAATTTACAACGAATGTTGCTCGGTTTTTATCGACCGTGAAGCTATCCGATATCATAGATATTGCCATTGTTGCTGTTATTGTATATTGGGCACTTCGTTTGATACGTGAAACACGTGCTGCGCAGCTGGTTAAGGGTATTTTAGTGCTGGTAGCCTTGTATCAGGTCAGCTCATGGTTAGGGTTTAATACACTGCAGTATATTTTGCAAAACACACTGCAGCTTGGTTTGATTGCGCTTTTAATTGTGTTTCAGCCGGAGCTTCGCCGTGCGCTTGAACAAATCGGTCACGGTGCATGGGGCAAAATTTTCGGTTTCACAAGCCGTCAAAATACCGATACGGAGGATTTGGCAGAGCAAATCAGCCTTGCGGCAGACAGCTTGTCCAAAAATAAAATCGGTGCGCTGATTTGTATAGAGCGAATCACAAAGCTCGGAGATATTGCTGCAGGTGGTACTTCACTTTCTGCGACGGTAACGGCAGAGCTTTTAGTAAATATTTTCGTGCCGAATACACCGTTACATGACGGTGCGGTAATTATCGGAGATAATAAAATTTTGGCGGCAGCCTGTGTCTTGCCGTTGACGGCAAAAAGCGATTTGTCAAAGGAGTTGGGAACGCGCCACCGTGCGGCAATCGGCCTTTCGGAAAATTCCGATGCGGTTGTTGTGGTTGTCAGCGAAGAAACCGGCAAGATTTCTATTGCGCTTAACGGCGATTTGACAAGAAATTTGACGAAAGAAACGCTGCGTCGTGCCATCATCAAAGCATTGGATACGCAGAAGACGGTTGTGAAAGCGCGCAAGCTGTTGTTTTGGAAGGGGGATAAAAAATGAAAAAGTTTTTAACCTCTGATACGGCAATGAAGATTTATTCTGTACTGATTGCTATGCTTTTGTGGGGCTTTGTTGTAATTAACCAAAACCCGACAAGCACAAAGCCGGTAGCCGGTATCAATGTGTTTTGCACAAACATTGATGCACTCGAGCAGTCCGGACTTACAATTCTGCAGGACGAGAATTTAAAGGCGATGGTTGAGGTGCGCGGTAAGCGCTTATCCATTGCGAAGGTAGACAGAACCAATGTTTCTGCATCCTTTACGGTGCCGGAGCTCAAAGAGGGCACGTATGAGGTGCCGGTCGATATCAAGCTGCCGATTAATGATGTTTATATTTCGGATAAAAGCCCATATACTACGACGGTTGTTGTAGAAAAACAGGTAGAATCCACATTCCAAATTGATGTGTTAATCAACGGTGCAAGTGCTGAAGAGAAAGCGAAGCTGCGTACGGTGCTTTCCGCGCAGGAGGTCGTATTAAAAGGTCCGGTATCCGTGATGGAAACGGTGGAAAGTGTCAGCGTAACGATTAAT
Organism: Clostridia bacterium; assembly: GCA_017411585.1. Lineage (GTDB taxonomy): Bacteria > Bacillota > Clostridia > UBA1381 > UMGS1253 > RGIG2041. The sequence goes on from JAFQPV010000004.1 coordinate 2,166, forward strand.
AAATCCGATGTGGCAAGAACCATGAAAGTGGATTTGATGATTTTAAATAAAGAGGGCGAAGACATCAGCGAGGATATCAATCTGCAAAAATCGTTCTCTTCGGTGAATGTAACCCTTTTGAAGGTGGTCAGCGCACATACGCCGGTGTCGGCAGTGACGGAGGGCACACCTGCAAAAGGCTATGCAATCGGTACAATTACCATAAAGCCGGACAGTGTGCTTTTGGGTACGGTGCAAAACAGTGATACATGGCTTTCTGCAATTCATACAGAGCCCATTTCAATAGAGGGGGCATCCGAAAATGTGGTGCAGAAGGTATCGCTAATTTTGCCGGCAGAGTATGAGCTGATGGAGGATGTTGCGGAAGTAGAAGTCACCGTAGAAATCCTACCGGAGCCGAAGGATGAATAGTGTAAAGAGGCAGGGGCGTAAAGTACGCGCCCCTTTCTATACGTTTAGAAAGAAAATACAGGAGCGGTTATGACAAAAATCAGAGAAATTTTTCCGGATGCGCCGGAAGAACTTTTAGAGATTGAAATTGAAAAAATTAATATCAACAAATCGACTCGCGTGATGGATATTTTGCTTTGTGGTGCGGGGAGCACTGATTCGGATACAGCGCGCTTGATTGCAGAGAGCTTTAAGCAAAAATTCAAACTCAGCGAAGCGCTGGTAAGTTATATGGAAAACGAGCTTTCCGAGGCGGAGCTGCGTACAAGGCAGATGGAAGAGGAAATTATTAAAAAGCTTGAAAGTCAGCGCAAGAATACCGGACCGAGCGAAGTGATTATGGGCAAAAAAATCAAAAGTGCGCTTACTGAAATTGAGGACATTACGCCGGAGCTGGGCAGAGTGCGCACCAGTGGTGTGATTTTTGATGTGGAATATAAGCAGCGCCGCGATGGTGCATGGGTGGTTACAGCAGATTTTACAAACAAAAAAAGCTCAATTACCATGAAGTTTTTTTGTGATGTGCCGATGCGCGGCGACCGTGCGGCAGGTGGCTTTTCTAAGCCGAGCGCCGCAAAGGAAAAGATTGAAAAACGCTTGAAGAAGGGCGTAAAAATTGCAGTCAGTGCAGATATTGTATACGATAAATATATGGGCGATTATGTCCTGTTTGCAAATGATATTAACGAGCTGCCAAACGATGAGGCAGTGAAAACGGATGACGAGCCGCAAAAGAGAGTGGAGCTGCACGTGCATACGCAGATGTCCGCGATGGACGGTGTGTCCTCGGCAACGGATTTGATTTCGCACGCCGCAAAGTGGGGGCATAAGGCGATTGCTATTACGGACCACGGTGTGGTGCAGGCATTTCCGGAAGCGGCAAAGGCCGCAAAGAAAAATGGTATCAAGGTAATCTACGGTGTCGAGGGCTATGTGGTTGATGACAGCC
>JAFQPV010000181.1 GCA_017411585.1 Clostridia bacterium
AAAAGCTCTGCAATCGTAACGTTGTAGTTTTCGATAAATACAACCTTGATTTTGCCGCCGATAGAAGCATCGTTATTGATTAATTTTGCGACGCTGTTGATTAATTTGATAATCAGCTTTGCTCTGCCGTAGCCCGGTGCAGCTTTCGCAGCAAAAATAAAGGTTCTCGGTACAAAATCCATATTCGGATTGTCCTTAAGGCAGTTGTACAGATACATAACGTGCAAAATGTTTAACAGCTGACGCTTGTACTCGTGCAGACGCTTTGCCTGAACGTCAAAAATGGAATTCACATCAACATCAATGTCGTTTTCTTTTTTGATATACGCAGCCAGACGCTTTTTGTTCTCCCATTTAATCTGTGCAAACTTTTCGCAGAATGCCGCATCATCAGCATACGGAATCAAATCGCGCAGCTTATCGTGCTTTTTAAGCCATGTTTTGCCGATGGTTTCTGTGATTAAGTTTGCAAGGGCAGGGTTGGAGTACATAATCCATCTGCGGAAGGTGATACCGTTCGTAATTGCGTGGAAACGACCGGTGTCTAAACGGTAGTAGTCTGCAAAAATATCGTCTGTCAAAATCTGTGTATGCAGCTTCGATACGCCGTTTACCGCGTGACAGGTTGCAAGACAGAGGTTTGCCATGCTTACCTGGTCGTGCGCAATAATGGACATATAGTCAATCTTGCCGTAGTCACCCGGATATACCTGGTGCAGGCGCTCTAACAGACGGTTGTTGATTTCCTTAACAATCATATAAATACGCGGCAGAAGCGGCTCAAAAATGCTAATCGGCCACTTTTCAAGCGCTTCGCTCATAACGGTATGGTTTGTATAAGCAAAGGTCTTTTGTGTAATTGCCCAAGCCTGATCCCAACCGAGACCTTCGTTGTCCATTAAGATGCGCATCAGCTCCGGAATTGCGAGTGCCGGGTGTGTGTCGTTGATGTGAATTGCAATTTTTTCCGGGAAAATGTCCCAATTTGTGCCGTGGAAGTGCTTAAAGTCACGCAGAATCCACTGAATGGTTGCAGATACTAAGAAGTACTGCTGGCGCAGTCTGAGCATCTTACCTTCGTTGTGGTTGTCTTCCGGGTAGAGAACCTTAGAGATAACCTCTGCCATTTCTCTTTCTTCTACCGCACGAACATACTGACCTTCGTTAAAGAACTTCATGTTCAGATCAGTCGGTGCCTTTGCGCTCCAGAGACGGAGCTTATTGATGATTTTGGAATCATAGCCGCAAACCGGTACGTCATACGGTACGGCAAGTACAGTGTGCGAGTTTTCGTATCTGAAGGAGAAACGACCGTCATTCCAATCGGTGTAAACTGTACCGCCGAAGAGAACTTCAACAGTTTCCTCCGGGCGTTCAACCTCCCAAACGTAGCCGTTATCCAGCCAGGAATCCGGCTGCTCAAACTGATAGCCATTGATAATCTTCTGCTTGAAAAGACCGTATTCGTAACGGATGGTAGAGCCATATGCCGGCAAATCGAGTGTGGTCAGCGAGTCGATAAAGCAAGCTGCCAAACGACCGAGACCGCCGTTACCAAGACCTGCATCTGCTTCACGCTTTTCGATTGCATTCACTTCAAGACCGATGTGCTTTAACACCTTGGTCATATCGTTTGTCAGT
>JAFQPV010000005.1 GCA_017411585.1 Clostridia bacterium
CTTTTTTGCATTCTCCGTTGCTACCGCCACAGCCGCTTTTGACAAATCAAGCATCGTCACCTGCGCATCCTGTATAAAATGTGCAAGGCTTACGCCAATGCAGCCGCTGCCGCAGCACAAATCCAAAATCTGCGGCTTTGTGTACTGCTTTGCCGCTTCCATAACTACCATGCACAGAATTTCTGTATCCGGTCTCGGAATCAGCACCGCAGAGGTTACTTTAAACTCCAATCCCATAAATTCTTTCGTGCCCAGAATATATGCCGTCGGCTCACCTGCACAGCGTCTGGCTACCAATGCGTCATACGCTTCAACCGCCGCAGTATCCAGCACCTGCGTCTGCCGCAGAATCAATCCTGCACGGTCTGTCTGCATCACGTGCTGCATCAGCACATTCGCTTCAAGGCGCGGCTGCGGAATTTCTGCCGCCTTCAGCTTTTGCGTTGCGAGCAAAAGTGCCTGCTCCATTACCATTTATCGTCCTCTCCCACCTGCGGCAAGACTGCCTTCAGTGCCTCAAGCGCAACCTCAATCTGCGAATCGTCCGGCTCCTGCGTGGTCAAACGCTGCAGCGCGAGACCCGGCTTTGTCAGCCAGCGCGCCACGCAGCTTTTATTGCGGCCGGCAAATTTGATAACCTCATACGAAACACCGGCAACCACCGGCAAAAGTGCCAAACGCACAACCAAACGCGTTACAACATTGTCCCATGTTAAAAACGAGAAAAACAAGATGCTGACAACCATAACGATTAACAAAAAGCTTGTGCCGCAACGCGGATGCAAGCGCGTATGCTTACGCACATTTTCCACCGTCAGCTCCTCACCGGCTTCATAGCACGCAATGGACTTATGCTCTGCGCCGTGATAGGCAAATACTCTTTTCATTTCCTGCATATGCGATACCGCGTACATATACAAAAGGAAAATCACCATACGCGTTACCGACTCAATCAAATTCAGGACAACCGTATTGGAAAACACATTTACAATAAACTGCGGAAACTGAATAAACGTCTCGTTTGTAAACAGACTTTTCAGCGCACCTGCAAGCACCGTCGGCAAAAGCATAAATAAAGCAATGCCTAAAACCAGTGCCAAAATCACGCTGACCCACATCAATACATCCATAACCTTGTCGCCAAAGACTTTTGTTAAAAACCGGTCAAACTTCGATTCTGTTTCTTCTTCCTCTTCGATATCCATAAATTCCGCAGAATACATCGTGTATTTTACACCGGTATACATGCTGACAAAAAACGAAAGAAAGCCACGCAAAATCGGAATTTTATTCAGCTTCCATTTTGCGAGAAACGACTTGTTTTCCTTTACATCCAGCACAATTTCACCGTCACTTTTGCGAATCGCAACCGCTGTTTTTGCCGGCCCGCGCATCATGACACCCTCAAGCACAGCTTGTCCGCCGATTGAGGTCATATGTTGTTTTTTATCCATATATCATCAGCCTTTCTGCCGCCATACGCGGCACACGGATTTCATTTTAGTGTATGAATATATCATAACATATCCGCGCGCAACCCGCAAGCATTTGCGCATTAATTTTTTGTGAACAATCCACTGCATACAAAAAGCGGAAATTTGGCGCAGCGATGGACACAGTACTCAATTTTGCTATGCTTTTTCAATGTACACAAAAAGTGAAAATTGGGCGTAGGGCGAGGCGGCTTTGTTGGCGTAATACGCGCGTATACGCCAACAAAACAACAAAGCCATACGTCAAATTTACCTTTTTGGGTAAAAAGGAAAAAGCGGCGAGGAGCTTATACTCCTGCCGCATATATTCCCTTTTAATCCGCTATGTGATTAAATTTGCGCCCAAAGCAAAGGGTTACGCCATTTTGATAACTTCCTTGCCGTTATAATGACCGCAATTACCGCATACTCTGTGCGGCATCTTCAGTTCCTGGCAATTCGGGCACTTCACAAGGTTCGGAGCCTCGAGCTTCCAGTTTGCGCGTCTCTTATCGCGTCTTGCTTTGGATACTTTCCCCTTCGGTACTGCCACAGTACACACCTCCTAATAAAAATAGAGCAATGGTCTTATAGTAATATTAGTTACTACATTTACATTCTTCTTTATTTCGGTTTTTGCCGCAAATTGGGCATAAACCTTTACAATCTGCGCTGCAGAAAAACTGCGACGGCAGATTTAAAAACACATTATCGCCGACAATTTTGCTAATGTCGAGCATATGGGTGGTGAAAACAAACGCACCGTCACGCTCTGCCTCATACATAAAATCCGCTTCGGATTTGTCATTGCCGTTTTTCATACGGCGGTTTGGATGATGAATGAGATTTTCCTCAATTTCAAGCTCCATCGGCACCGAAACCGGTGTACCGCACAGCGAGCATTTCGCTTCTATCGTACCGCTTGCAGTCGCTTCCAAAAGAAACGTACCATCACGGTTTACGATGCTCCCCTGCACTGCAAAGGGCTGCGGAAATTCGATTACTTCACCGAGCATACGCATCGGCTCCAGCAAAACCGATTCTTCAAATGTAAGCTTTGCGCCGTAGCTTCTTAAAATTTTTGTTACATCTAACTCAGCCATGTATGCCTCCGTAAGCGCGGATATGTAACATTTTCAAAATTTACAACACCGCAACGTATGATATTATACCAGTATTTTTTTTAAAAGTCAAGACGAAAATGCAATTTATTTATGATAACTTTCATTGTGATTGATTTTAAACGCGCGGTAAATCTGTTCCAGCAAAACGACGCGCATCAGCATATGCGGAAAGGTCATTTTTGAAAAGCTGAGGCGCATTTGAGCGCGAGCTTTCACGCGTTCGTCCAAGCCGAGTGAGCCGCCGATGATAAAGCAAACATCGCTTTTGCCTGAAAGCGCCAATTCTTTGATTTCTGCGGCAAATTCTTCCGAATCGCGCTGCTTTCCCTCTACGCAAAGCGCATACACATATGCGTTTTGCGGTATCTTTTCCAGAATTTTATCCCCTTCCGCTCGAAGCACTGCCGCTTCCTCTGCTTCCGATGCTTTTTCCGGAATTTTCGTGTCCGGAATCTGCACAATTTCCATCTTTGCAAAGCGCGAAAGACGCTTTTCATATTCGCTGACGGCATCCGCGAAAAACTTTTCCTTCAGCTTGCCGACTGCAATAATTCGAATATGCATATTTCTCCCCTCGCTTTACAAAATCTGCTTTAAGGACATACAGCGCGCCACGGAAAGGCGCAAATCCTTTTCAACATCAACACCTGCCTGCTGAAGCGCAAGACAAGTTTCCTTATACGCAAGCGCAGGCAGATTGTTTTCCTCGCTCAAATGCGAAAGCGTAATTGAAGTAGTACCGTTTTTCACCAGTTCGACTGCAAACGCCGCGCAGTCCGGATTGGACAAATGCCCATACTCGCTCAAAATCCTGCGTTTTAAGCTTGCCGGATATGTGCCATTTTGCAGCATCTTAATGTCGTGATTTGACTCGAGCATCACCGCATCGCACCCCAAAAGCGCCGCTCTGGCATTTTCGGTAATGTGCCCCATATCCGTCGCAACCGCAACCTTTTTACCTCCTGCTGCAAGCGTGTATCCGACAGATGCTGCTGCATCGTGCGGCGTGCGAAAGCCGGAAATAGCAATATCGCCGATTTCAAACGTGCGCCCGGAATCAAAAACGAGCTTGTTTTCCTCCGGCAGTGTTCCGAGTGTGCTTTCCATTACCTCCCATGTCGGACCGTTTGCATACACTTTAGCTTTCGCCATACGCGCCGCAACCCCGACACCCGCAATGTGATCCGAATGCTCATGCGTTACCAGGATTGCATCGATATCCTCCATATGCATATCGATTAAATCCAGTGCCTGCGAAAGCTTTTTACCACTTAAGCCGCAATCAATCAATATATTCGTTTTTTCACTCGAAACCAGCACCGCGTTTGCACGGCTGCAGCTCGAGATGGAATAAAACCGAAGCATTGTCTTCCCCCAAAAGAAAAGCGAGTCGTATAACTCGCTTTTTCATTCCTGTTTAAATTTCAATTACACGGCGAATGTCTGCGCCAAGCGCCGTAAACTTCGCCTCTAAATTTTCATAACCGCGGTCAATGTGACGCAGCTCATAAAGCTCTGTATTGCCCTCTGCCATCAAAGCCGCAATGACCATGCCGGCACCAGCGCGCAAATCTGTTGCGTGTAGCGGCGCACCGGTCAGCTTGTCCACACCTTCAATGGTGGCAACATTGCCGTCCACACGGATGTTTGCCCCCATGCGCTTGAGCTCGTCCACATAGCGAAATCTGCCGCCGGACCAAACATTTTCCATAATGGTGCTGTTCCCCTTCACCGTTGAAAGCAACACCGCAATCTGCGGCTGCATATCCGTCGGGAATCCCGGGTACGGCTGCGTTTTAATCACAATCTTATTGAGTTTTGCATCCTTCGGGCAAGATACGCGCACGCTGTCGTCAAATTCCTCCACCGTCACACCCATTTCCTCTAATTTCGAGGTAATCGACTCCAAATGCTTCGGAATGACATTTTTAATCAAAACATCGCCGCGCGTTGCCGCAGCAGCCACCATAAACGTTCCCGCCTCAATCTGATCCGGAATAATCGAATATGTACCGCCCTGCAGGCTTTTTACGCCCTTAATTTTAATAACATCGGTACCAGCACCCTTGATATTGGCACCCATTACATTCAAAAAGTTCGCCAAATCCACGATATGCGGCTCACGTGCTGCATTTTCAATTGTAGTTGTGCCTTCCGCCAATACGGCAGCCAGCATAATATTCATCGTTGCGCCGACACTGACGATATCGAGATACACATTGCCGCCGACCAACTTTTCCGCCTCAGCATAAATCACACCGCCGACAACCTTCGTTTCCGCGCCAAGCGCTTCAAAGCCCTTTTGGTGCTGGTCAATCGGTCGCGGACCTAAGTCACAGCCGCCCGGCATTGCAACCTCAGCTTTACGGAATCGGCCAAGCATTGCGCCAATTAAGTAATACGATGCACGCATCTTGCGCACCAGCTCATACGGGGCGCTGCGGTACTGCAAATCCGTTGCATCCACTTCAAAAACGCCGCCCTCAAACGACACCTTTGCCCCAAGCTTGTCCATGATATCTCTGATTATAATAACATCCTGAATTTCAGGTACATTTTCAATTCTGCATTTGCCATTCACCAGCAAAGCTGCCGGAATCACGGCAACGGCTGCATTTTTCGCACCGCTGATGGTGACCTCACCTTTCAGAGTTGCGCCGCCGCGAATCACGAGTTTTTCCAAATAAGATACCTCCCCCGGACACTTGATTTATACGAAAAAGGCATGCAAAAAACACCACACCTTGTAGTTTACTGATTCCATTATACCACTATGTATTGCAAATTGCAAAATGTTTTTTTATTTTTTGCAAAATTTATATATCTGATGACTTTTTTCTGTATTTGTGGTA
>JAFQPV010000024.1 GCA_017411585.1 Clostridia bacterium
TGTGCGACCTGGGCGCAGGCGAGTATGTAAAGGGGTATTTTGCTAAAGCTACGCGCTATGACTACTTAAGCACCTGCTCGCGTGGGCACAGTGTGCCGATCATTGACGGTGCATACCAGTCGTCGGGCGCAGAATTCAAGGGCACAATGACATACGAAAACGGCATTGTTACCGTAGATATGAGCGATGCCTATGCTGTAGATGTAAAAGCAGTGCGCGCGTTTGAATTTGGTGAAAAGGGTATTCTTTTAAAAGATGAATTTGACGGCGCAACGCGCGTAACAGAGCGGTTTATCACAACGATTGTACCCGAAGTGAAGGCGGACGGTGTATGGATTAAAAATGTGCGTTTGACAGCAGGGACACCGTGGAGTGTGCAGGTGCGAAAAGAGACCTATAAAGCGCAAAGCTTGGTCGAACGCACCGTGTATATGATTGATTATGAAGCAGAGCAAACGCGTTCGTTTGCATTGAAAATTGAATTGGTGTAAAATGGAGGGGTTATCTATGTGTACAACAATGCCACCGAAGGCGGTTGATCCGGCATTTTGGGAAAAGGTGCGTACAGATGCGGCGTACAAGCCGTTTGTCGATGAAGCGATTAGTCTGTATGCAGAATACACGGCTGAGCCTATTTTGGCAGAAAGCTTTGCAACCTTTAAGCTGTTTGAAGAAACGGGCAACCGCGGTCTGTTTGAAAAGCCGTATTTTCGGAAACGCAGACGATTGAATGTGTGCGCGATTCTTTCGATGATTTACCCGGACGTGAAAGAATATATGGAAAGTTTAGAGGAAATCATCTGGGCGATTTGCGACGAGTATACCTGGTCGCTTCCGGCGCATCTTGGGCACAGTGTACTTGAAGATGCGGAGCGCATACATATTGACCTTTTTGCGGCAGAGACCGGCTATGCCTTGTCCGAAATCATAACGGTTTTGAAAGACAGAATCCATCCGCGCGTATATAAGCGCGTGGCAGAGGAAATAGACCGCAGAATTTTGACGAGCTTTGAAACCACGCCGGACTTTTCATGGCTCGGCGGGCACTCTAACTGGGCGGCGGTTTGCGCCGGCAGCGTAGGCGTGACGTTTATGTACATGGCGCCGGAGCGATTTTTGAAGATTAAGCCAAGAATTGACCATACGATGGAAACCTTTTTAAATGGCTATTCCGACGACGGTATTTGCTTTGAGGGCATCGGCTATTGGAACTATGGCTTTGGCTTCTTTGTGGCGTATGCGCAGCATTTATATTTGTTTACCGAGGGGAAAGAAAACTATTTTGCACGCGAAAAGGTGCGCCGTATTGCAGATTTTCCGAACATAACGGATTTGGGCGGCATCGCATTAAGCTTTTCCGATAGCGGCAACAGCAAAGTCACCGGCAACGCAGCAATCAGCGGTGTGCTGCAGCAGTATTATCCGGATATATGTGTGCCGGACCCGAAAAACTATATGATTTTAGACGGGTGTGCGCGTTGGTGTAAATATTTTGATGCGTTTATCTATCTGCCAAAGCAAGGTGAAATGGCGGAGAGTATGTTTGAACACTATAGCCCGGAGGCAGGCTGGTTTTTAAAGCGCAATGCAAGCTATGGCTTTGCCGCAAAAGCGGGTAACAATGCAGAACCGCACAATCATAACGATATCGGTAATTTTATCTTTGCCGCAAATGGCAAACAGCTCCTGCGCGATTTGGGTTCAGGTCTGTATTCCAAGCAATATTTTGCCAAGGAAACGCGATATGCGCATCTGTGCAACTGTTCGCGCGGACACAGCGTACCGATGATCGACGGCAAGTATCAGTCTGCAGGTGCAGAATATAAAGGCACAATGACCTATGAAAACGGTGTTGTGACGATTGAACTCGGCGGTGCGTATGATACGGATGTGCGTGCAGTGCGAGAATTGACCTTTGCGGAACAGTCAGTCACATTAAAAGACACATTTGAAAAGACAAGCGGCGAAGCAAATGTGACAGAGCGATTTATCACCACAATTCAGCCGGAAGTAAAATCGGACGGTGTGTGGATTGAGAATTTATGTCTTCAGGCGAGTGCGGACTGGAAGGTTAAAATCAACAAGGACTTGCACTATGGGCATGGTGCGGAGGAAATACCGGTGTATTTTATCGACTACGCTACGGAGGCAGCAAAAAAATTCGAATTTGAACTGAAAATGGAATTGATGTAAGCAAAAAAGCGGCAAGGCGTTGCCGCTTTTTGATTTTATTGACATTTTTTGACTGGAGTGGTATAATTCTTTTCACTAGACAGAGAAGGGGAAGACGATGGGCAGTTTAAGGAAGTTGAAGGACATATTACATAAAAGTACACAGTCGGAAGCCGGGCAATCCATATGGAATCGCCACACAGCGGCTTTCTTTTTAATGCCTTTGGTGCTTTTGGCAATGCTGGAGATTATGCATTTAACGAACGGCAATGCCATTCTGCTTTTTTTCTTTTCGCCGTTCTTTTTGCTAAAGCTTCTTTTGTCTTATTTGTTTTTGCTGGCAATTCAGTGCTTTTTATGGTGCTTTACACAGCATACGCCGACGGCGGTGCTAATCAATATGATTTTGTTTTATGTGCTCGGTCTTGCAACTGAGGTGATGATTTCACTTACGGGCGACCCACTGTTGCCGACAGATGTTTTAATGATTGGCGAGCTTGGTACGGTTACGAGCTTTGTGCGTATGCCGCTTGTGCCGTTTGCAATTGTAGCTGCCATTTTTGCTGTGTATACATATATTATGTATTGTAGATGGTATAAGCACACGCCGCGTGTAAAGATGCAATGGAAACTGCGCATCTGCTGTGTTGTGCTTGGCTTGATTTTCTTTGGTGTCAGCGTATCCGCACTTTGTATCAATTACGATTTTCGCCGCCGTGTGTTGCCGAAAATGGATGTGCAAATTGCGGCATTTAATCCGGTGGAAAACTACCGTGAAAATGGACTGATATTAGAATTTTTTCCGCGCATCGGCGATATGTTTGTCAGCAAAATGGAAGGGTATAATCAAGAAAAAATAGAAGAGATTGAAAAGCAGTATGCTGAGGCAGATTATTTCATCGAAAGTGAACAAAAGCCGAATGTCATTTTGATTCAGAATGAAGCGCTTTGGGATGTATACGATATGGAGCAGACGGAATTTAATGTGGACCCGATGCAAAACATTCGCAAAATCGGCAAAGAAAAGAACGCGCGCCTGGGCAAGATGGCATCGAGCGTTTTTGCCGGCGGCACCTGTCTTCCGGAGTTTGAAGCGATTACAGGATTGAATTGCACATATCTGCAAAGCTACGGCTATCCGTATGTGCAGTATATCACAGATGAAACGCCATCCATTGTGTCGACATACAAAAACAACGGTTATCAGACGGTGGCATTTCATCCGTATCATAAAAACTTTTACAGCCGTAACCGCGCGTATCCGCTTTTGGGCTTTGATGCATACTACGGTATGAAGGATATGGACAACCCCGAAAAGTCCGGCTGGTACATTTCGGATATGGAAGCGACGAATTTTATTATTGATACCTACGAAAAGAAAACGGCGGACCGCCTTTTTATGTTTACGGTGACGATGCAAAACCACGGTGGTTATACGCCTGCGCGGTATGAACACTATGATGTGGAAATTCAAAACGAAGGCTTAAGTAAGATCGATGCAGATGGTCTTTTGGATTATACACAGGGTGTATATGAATCCGATGTTGCGTTTAAAGCCTTGGTGGATTATTTCCGAAAGGTCGATGAGCCGACGGTCATTTTAATGTACGGCGACCATTTGCCGCTCCTTGGTACGGACGGCAGCACCTATCGCGAGGGCGGCTATATTGAAAATGCCTTGCCGTTTGACAGTACACAGCATGAAAAGCTGTATGAAACGCCCTATATTCTTTGGGCAAATTACGATATAGATACATCTGCGTTTAAAGATGTTATGAGTGCGGGCAACCTCGGTATTCAGCTTCTGCGACAGAGCGGTTTGGAAGAAGTGCCGGTTTACTTTAACGCATTAACTGCGCTTTATGAAAAGCTGCCGGTGGTGAATCCGTATTTTATTTATGATGCAGAGGACAACCGCCTGGATGCCGTGCCGGAGCAGTTGCACGGTTTGCAGGAAAACTTCCAATATATACAA
>JAFQPV010000182.1 GCA_017411585.1 Clostridia bacterium
CCCTTATTCACATTATACAGAAGTCTTAAAACCCTTGGTATATCTGCGTTTGAAAGCAAAATAAGGGAAGACACAAGAAAATTCATTTTAAAAATTTCTTTCCCTTGTCTATCCCTTATTTGCCCTTAAATTATCATTTTTATATGCCAAAACTCATCGTAGTTTCGTGACCAGGAAGTACACGAAACATTCACACCTAAAAATCGCATAAAAACAGAGGTTGAGCAACCTCAACCTCTGTATCAAATCGTATTTAATTGTATCTAATCTTATCCAAAATATCTCTTTAAAAGTCCTTCAAGACCGCGACCGTGCCGAGCCTCGTCGCGTGCCATTTCATGCACTGTGTCATGAATTGCATCGAGACCGTTCTTCTTTGCGCAAGCTGCGAGGTCAAACTTACCCTGGGTTGCGCCGTATTCGCAGTCCACTCTCCAGCGGAGGTTATCCTTTGTTGTTGCCTTCATATTCGGCTCGAGGTCTTCACCTAAAAGCTCTGCAAACTTAGCAGCGTGCTCTGCTTCTTCATAAGCAGCCTTTTCCCAATAAAGACCAACTTCCGGATAGCCTTCACGGTGTGCAATTCTTGCCATGCAGAGGTACATGCCCACTTCTGCGCACTCGCCGTTGAAGTTTGCCATGAGCTGCTCAAAAATGAACTTCTTATCTTCCTCGGAAATATCCGGGTTATTCTTTACGGTCTTTGCATATACGCCGTATTCATGCTCAGCTGCAAGCGCTGCGCCCTCTTCCATTTCCTTAAACTTGTCAGCAGGAACCTTGCAAACCGGGCACTGTGCCGGTGCTACATCGCCCTCGTGAACATAACCGCATACACTACATACAAACTTTTTCATAATCCTTATCTCCTTCTAATTTAATAATTATTTTATTCATCTTTCAGGCAGCTTTTGCATACACCTGAATAATAAACTTCTTTTGTGTGGATGTGAAAGCCATCCAGGGCACCGTCGCTGATGCCGGTGAGCGAAAAGTCTAACACGCGCCCGCAGCGCTCGCACAGGAAATGTCCGTGCATGGAGACGTCTGCATCGTAGCGAATCTGCTTTTCGTCAATCGTAATTGCTTTTGTTAATCCCTTCTCCGTCAAAAGCTTTGTAATGTTATAGACCGATGTTTTCGAAAGCGTTGGTATCTTCGGATGAAGTGCGTGATAGATTTCCTCAATCGTCGGATGCGCTTTCGTGTGCATCAGATATTCTAACACTGCTATGCGAAGCATTGACGGCCTTACTTCTTTTCCTGCCAGCCTTTCCGCTGCGTTCATTCGCCTCACCTCGCTCTTTTGTTCTCATTTCATTTTTGTAATGATTACAATAATAAGATACCATACATTTTTATACTTGTCAACACTTTTTTTAAAATTTTTTCAAATTTTTTTGAAAAATAAAAAAGGCACCCCAAAGATGCCTTTAAAATCAAAATCTCTTATAGCCTGTACGCAGCTTAGAATCGGAATTGCGACGCAAAGCCTGCTGCTTTTCATCACTGTCGGACTTAAACTTCGACAGCAAATCCTCAAACGACATATCCGAAGTGTCACTCTTAAACGAATCCACCTCTGCCGGGCGCACACTGCCTCCCTGCGGACGCGGCGGGCGGCTTCTGCGGTTTGCCTTTTGCTCATCGAGCATACGCTTCTTTATAGAAAGGCTGATTTTGCCGTTTTCATCAATCTTCACAACCTTCGCTTTGACAACGTCGCCAACCTTCAGATGGTCTGCAACCGCCTGGACGTATTCTGTGGAAATTTCCGAAATATGTACGAGTCCGTTTACACCGTCCTCCAATTCGACAAAAGCGCCGAAAGGCATTACACTGACTACCTTTCCTTCAACTACGCTACCAACCTCATGTGCCATAAATACTGCGTCCTCCTTTGTGGATGTACCTTCTATATGTTCAGACTTATTCGCCCGATACGTCAACAAAAACCTTTTCGTTTTCCTCCACCAAGCCTAGACGCTCTTTTGCAAACAGCTTCTGATACTCTTCTGTCTTATACATTTCTGCCATACTGTTGTAATGCTCTTTTTCCTTTTCCTGCTCGCCAATCTGGCGCTCAAGGTCAGCAATCTGTGCATCAAGCTGCACCCCGGCTTTTGCCTGACGATAGAAGTTGATACCCAAAAGAACAGCCGCAACAAGCACAACACATAAAACGGTGGCCATACGAACTTGTTTTACCTGCTTTGCGCGAAGGCTTTCCCTGTTTGCCTTCTTTTCTTCTAATCTTTTCAAAGAAAACCGCCTCCTCGCATCTGCAGCAATGCTGCACACGTCACTTCTTTCTAAAAACAAGTCTTGTTTTCAAAAACTCGCGACGAACCTTTTCTCCCATAGTTTTCCCGCAGCGTTTCGCCAGCCTGCCGGCCGGAGCAAACAGACGCGCGAAAAAACGAAATATTCCTTGTATTATTTTATACAAAAATGCCGCTGTAGTCAATACTATTTTCAAAATAAACCGAACGATTTTTACGAAAACTTTAAATATCCAATGCAAAATCCAACGCACTATGGCGCTCAGCGTTAAAAAATACAAAACCGCACCCAACAAAAGCCCCAGCAGCGCGTGCCACCGAAGCTCACCATTATTTACATATAGGTTTAAGGCAAATATGCCCGCCGCTAAAAGCACCCACAAAAGCAAATCGGCAAGCCCTATGCTCCATCGCCGATGCATCCAATAGCTACGCAGGGTATAAAACAAATCTGAAAGCATCCCACTCGCTGCGCCGCCGAGCAGCATATAGAAAAACACGCTGAGCTGACCGCTGATTGAAACCTCCATATGCACACACCTCAGCCGAACAGTCGGGAAAACAGACCTTTTTTCCCGCCCGGTGCATCGGCGTAGACAAACTCATCTATATTGCCTTCAATGACCAATTCGCCGTTGTCCACATTAAATTTCTGTATGTGCAAGCCGCTGCCGCTTACAACCACTTCGCCCATACAGGTTTCAATGACCATGCTTTCCTCGTCAAAGCTTTCTACATCCTCTACGCCGGTTAGATAAAGCTTTTCTCTGTTTTCTATTTTTACACTGTGTGCTTCTGCACGTCTGTCCTCGATTGCCACAAAAAAACCTCCCATATATGATTTATATCAATATATGAAAGGCTTGTTGTAAATATGTCAGTCCAGAATTTTATACATCGCTGCCGCATCATTTTTAAGCACGTGCTCTGCAATCTGCAGCACCTCGGCACGCAGTGTCTTTTCACCGAAGGTAATTTCAATGACATCGCCGAGTTTTACCGCATACGAAGCCTTGCACACCTTGCCGTTTACACTGATTCTTCC
>JAFQPV010000183.1 GCA_017411585.1 Clostridia bacterium
CTTGCCGTTTACACTGATTCTTCCCGTATCACACGCTTCATTCGCAACACCGCGACGCTTGATGAGTCTGGAAACCTTTAAATACTTATCCAGGCGCATAGCCTAATTCTCCTTTGTCTGTTCTTTTATGAAAACAACCCCGGCGCACGCGCCGAGGCTGTTTGTCTTATGAACTTAAATTATTTAATCGCGTCCTTAAGAGCCTTACCAACTTTGAAAGCCGGAACCTTGGAAGCCGGGATCTTGATCTCAGCCTTTGTCTGCGGGTTTCTGCCAACTCTTGCTGCTCTTTCTCTAACTTCGAATGTACCGAAGCCTACGAGCTGCACCTTGTCACCCTTCTTAAGTGCACCTGTGATGTTCTCGATGAGAGCGTTGATTGCCTTTTCTGCATCCTTCTTGGAAATGTCTGCGGAAGCAGCTACATTAGCGATAAGTTCTGTTTTGTTCATAATAAATTCCTCCTTAAAAAAGTATTAACATATAAACACTTCTCTTTATTTTCAAAAATTCCTTTATTTTTACGAAAATTTTTTTACTTTTTTTTCGATTTTTGCCTTCTGCCACAACGTTTCCAAGGATTCTAACGTCAAATTACACAAATTTTCGCCGTTTTCTTGTGCAATATGCTCTAAAACCGCAAAGCGGTCGATAAACTTGTCGGTTGCGTGACGAAGTGCTTCCTCTGCATCCGTATGCACAAAACGCGAGATATTTACGGCTGTAAACAACAAATCGCCGAGCTCCTCATCAATGCTTTCCTGCTTACCGGAAGCAATTGCCTCCTCCAGCTCGCGCGTTTCCTCGTGCAGCTTTTCAAGCGCACCGGACACATCCGGCCAATCAAAGCCGACGTTCTTTGCTTTCTTCTGCACCTTCGCCGCGCGCGTGAGCGCCGGCAGTGCGGAAATCACATCGCGCATCGATTCCGTTGTCGATTTAAGCCCCTTTTCCTTCAGCTTATTTTGCTCCCAGGTCTCCAGCGCCGATGCACCATCATGTGCAGCATCATTTCCAAACACATGTGTATGGCGAGAAATGAGTTTTTCGCAAATTTCATATAAAATATCACTCAAATCAAATGCGCCGCGTTCCTTGGCAATCTGTGCATGGAAAACCACCTGCAATAATAAATCGCCAAGCTCGTTTGCAAACATGGCATCATCGCCCTTTTCGAGCGCATCAATCGCCTCGTACGATTCTTCAATCATACTCGCTTTAATTGAGTCGTGCGTTTGCTCGGCATCCCAAGGACAGCCGCCCTCACCGCGCAACCTTTCCATAATGTGTACCAAATCATCAATTGTATACATCTTCTTTTCCATTTTCTATTCCTCCATCAAATGCAATTTTTGAAACAAATGCAAAAGCGCATCCCCCTTCGGCAGCAAAAGCACATCCTCTGCCGAAATACCACGCAATAGAAACAGCATCGCAAAATAAACCACGCCGCCAACACCGATTGCTGCAATCAACGCAAGACTGCTCCCCAACGCAGCCTGAAGCAATGTGTGCACACCAAACGCCGCCGCACCCATCACAACGCCGCTGACAAGCGGCTTGAAAACGAATGCACCCACGTCGTAGCGCACATCCGAAATTCTGCGAATTTCAATCAGATTTAAGCTCATTACTGTCACATAGCACAAAAGCGTTCCAACCGGAGCACCGTAAATGTTTACCTCCGGCCGGCTGACGAGCACGTAGTTCACAACCACCTTCACAAGCGCGCCGACTGCCATAAATACCACCGGCTTCCACACGCGTCCGTGCGCCTGCAAAATCGCATTGGAGACCTGCACCAATGTCACAAAAGCAACCGCAATCCCCATCACATTTAACAAAAAAGAATGATTTGCATCATTATATACAAACCCAAGAATCGGGGCAGCCAACACCGAAAGCCCTATAGCACATGGCACCGTAATCAAAACCGTAATGCGCAGCGCAGCAGTTGCTGTTTGTGCTGCCGTTTTCCTGTCCCCCACAGCAAGCGCCGCCGCAAGCGATGGTACCACGCTCACCGCAATTGCTGCTACAATCGTCGGCGGCAAATTAAACATTGTCACCGCACGCCCAAGATAACCGGACAAACTGTAGTATACCTCTTCACTGTAGCCAATGCCATCCAGCAAATGAAAAATCATAGCCGTATCAATCAGTGAGGTCAACGTAAACACCGAAGCGCCAAGCGTAATCGGCACCGCCGTTTTAAAGAGCTCTAGAAAGATTTCTCTGCGCCGGCGCGGCGTACCTGTATCTCCCTTTGCATACATACGCCCATTACGTCGAACACGGCGGCTAATGCATAAAATCGACAAAAAACCGAGCGCAGCACCGCAGCTTACACCTCCGATTGCGCCAGCCGCACCGTAATCCAGTGAAACTGAAACCAGCGCCCATGCAAGCACAAGCCCGACACCGAGCTTACCTACCGCCTCCGCAATTTCCGATACCGCTGTAGGCACCATATCACCGCAGCCTTGTGTATACCCGCGATATGCTGACATCAGTGCTACAAAAAAGATACTCGGCGACAGTGTACGAATGGAAAGCGCCACATTCATACCTTCCGCATCCGCATTGAGTGCAGCTGCAAACAAGTCTGCACCGAAAAACAAAATCGCCGCACCTAAAAGACCGATACAAAGCATAAACAAACGCGCGACCGAAAATATTTTTTCCGTTTCGCGATGCTGCCCCAGTGCGCTGCTCGCCGAAACCATTCGCGAAATTGCTACCGGTAAGCCCGCCGTAGAAATCACAAACATCCAATTGTAAATATAGTACGCCGCATTGTATACGCCCATACCCGCCGTACCCAATATCATACGGTCGAGCGGAATTTTATACAGCGCGCCGAGCAGTTTAATCAAAACATGTGCCGCCGCAATAATCGCCGCACCGCGCACAAAGGTTTTGCCGTTTTTGTTGATTTCACCCATATTTTCAAATTCCTTCCGAATTTGGTTTTTAATTTATTTTAGCACAGTTTGTGCGATTTTAAAAGTATTTGACTGAATTTTTCCTGTTTATTTTTGAATTTGCGAACGATACTAACAATGTGTCCGTAATTTATATGAATGTAGGTGATAAAATTGAAAAAAATGGGTTTTGTAAAAGGAATGCTTGCCGGCGTACTTGCAGGCGGTGCCGTCATGCTGCTGTTTGATCCGATTACGCCGCGCCAACGCCGCAAAATGCGCAGACAGGCAAACCGCATGATGCACTCCGTGGGTGATATGTTTGATAATATGACCTGCGAAAAACAATAACAAAAAAATCCTTCCTAAGCTACTTAAGGA
>JAFQPV010000184.1 GCA_017411585.1 Clostridia bacterium
ACTGCCTGCGGGCGCAACAGCGTTTTTAGATACGGACTTTACGGGCGTGAAACTCGGCGGCGCAGGAAAGTGCGGTCTGTTCTCGACGGCTACGGCTTACGTAGATGTTGCCGACGTCGGTTCGGACAGAATGCTCAAATACCACGCAACGGACGGCGCAAAACATTCTCCGCGCGTAGAGCTTGCGTTATAGACGGCGTGGAAACCTATAGCGTGGATTTTGCGTTTATGCTCGGCGGTACTTCGAGTATGTACGTCGGCATATATGCAGACAGCGCAACCAAGGGCGATTTTGCAAAGGTAACGTCGAAAACGGCAGGCTTTGTTGTAGACGATTGGAATTATCTGCACCTCGACATCGACCTGAAGGCAAGCAAGGTTACCTCCACGCTCAATGGTAAGCCGCTGGCGGAAGGCAAGATTAAGGACATTGCAGACCGTTCCACGGCAAGACTGCGCATCAATTCGACGATTGACGCCGGCGACGTGTCTTTGGCGGATAACGTTTTGTTCTACACAACTGAAAAGTATGAATTTACAGGCATTATCAAGGGCACGAGAGAGGTTGCTTTTGAGAACGTGAAGCCGGAAAATCCGCTTTCGGAAAAAAGCTACGTAAACAACCTGCGCGCGCATCCGCGTATCTTCGTAAAGGACTGGGATGAAATGAGAAATACCATCAATTCCAGCTACGAAGCAAAGCAGTGGTATAACAACTTAAAGGTTGCGGCAGACGGCTACCTTGAAAGTAAGGCAACCTACAGCGTAAACTCCCGCGGTAATATCCTTGAATCTTCGCGTGCGGCAGAGGGCAGACTTATGGCGCTTTCCTTCGTATATAAGATTACGGGCGACAAGCGTTACTTGGATAAGGCCTACGAAGAAATGATTGAATACGGTACATGGCCGGATTGGTCGGGCTTTATTGCCTCGCTTGTAACGGCGGGGATTATGTTCGGCTACGCTTGTGCGTACGACTGGCTCTACTATGATTTAACCCCGGCACAGAGAGATGAAATCCGCGAAATCGTAAAACGACTCGCGCTTCCGGATATGATTTTCAACTACGAAGGCAAGCAGACCAGTACGAACTTTACCTCCTCCACCATCAACTGGAACCCGGTATGTAACGCTTGTATGATTGGTACGGCGTTTGCATTTGCAGATGAAGAGCCGAATCTGTCGGAGTACATTTTGGAAAAGGCACCGGGCTTTATCATCAACGCACTTTCTCCGTATGCACCGGAGGGCGGTCATCCGGAGGGCACAATGTACTGGGATTACGGTACAACCTTCCTCTGCTTTGCAATGGATTTGTTGGAGTACGGCTTTAAAGACGGCTTCGAGCTCCCGGCAGAGTATAAATACTACAACTACCCGGGTATCGCAGAAACGTGCGACTTCCCGATTTACTACTGCAGCTCCGTCGGCAAGTTCGACTACGGCGATGCTTCGAGCGGCGTTGTAAGCAGTGAGGTATTTTACTGGATGGCAAACCGCTTTAACAAGCCGCAGTATGCGTGGTATGAAAACAACGTGCAGTTTAACCGTAACTCTTATATGAGCGGCTACGGCGCGATTTTTGCACTTGCAAGCTATGATAAGAATAACGCAACGGTAGCCCCGGGCATATTCTCGCTTGATAAGTTCTATTCCTCTGAAACAGAGGTTAACGGTATGTCGATGCGCTCCACTTGGGCGGGCGATCAGGAACTGTTTGCGGCAATGCAGGGTGGTAACAACTCGGAAAACCATATGCATTGGTCGCTCGGTACTTATGTTATTGACTATCACAAAAAGCGTTTTGTTGACGAAGATTTGAGCACGGACTACGCGCTCAAGGGCGGCAAGGAAACCATTTACTATAAGCGCGCAGAAGCGCATAACACATTGGTCATCAACCCGACAACGGGTCCGGACCAGAACAAAAAAGCCGTAGCACAGGTCATCAAGAGCGGCACAAGTGATAACACGGCATTCGGTATCCTGGATATGACGCCGGTGCACGATGATTATGTATCTGCAAAGCGCGGTATGATGCTGACAGACAACAGAAACCGCGTCATCGTGCAGGACGAAGTGGTTGCAAAGGAAGAATCTGAATTCTACTGGTTTGCAAACACAAAAGCAGGTATTAAGCTTTCTAAGGACGGTAAGAGCGTCATCTTGAACCGCGACGGCGAGATGATGCTTGCGCGCATTATCGCAGGCCCGGCAGAAGCGAAATTCACCGTGATGGAAAGACGCTCGATGTTTAGCGAAATTACCCAGGGTAACCAGAGCGGCGTTAAGCTTGCAATCCATATTCCGAAAGCGAAGGAATTAACGCTTGCGGTAGAATACGTTGGTCTTGAAGATGGCGAAGGCATCCCGGCGCCGAGCGAATTTGTTCCGCTCGACCAGTGGACGGCAGACGATAACGGTATGACCGCCGTTGCTTCTGCGGGTACGGCAACCGTGCTCAAGCTCAATTCCCCGAATGCGATTGCAAAGGGCGAAAAGACGTATGTCGACCCGGCAAACTATGACGTTGTTCCGTTTACGGAAAATTCCAGAACGCTCGTGCCGGTAAGATTTATTTCCGAGTCCTTCGGTGCAAACGTCGGCTGGAATGCAGACACGCAAACAGTATCCGTAAAGTATAAAGACAAGGAAATCTCCTTGCAGATTGGCTCGAACATTATGTATGTAAACGGCGAAGCGGTAACGCTCGATACCCCGGCAAATACATACAACGATAGAACTCTTATCCCGCTCCGCGCACTTGTGGAAGCACTCGGCAAGTACGTGCATTGGGATGACAGAGGCCTGATCATTATCGCCGACGATCCGGCGCCGTATCCGGCAGAATCGATCGATGCTTTGATTAAGGAACTCAACGTTCGCGTAACCGTAAACGGTAGCGATATGACCTTCTTTGAGCTCGACCGTGAAAACTACGTGCTCAACGTGAAGACAGGCGAGGCTGTGCCGGTGATTGGCGTAAGCACCATCGGCGGCGAAAGCGTTTCTGTAACGCAGGCAAACGCAGTCGGTGAGACGGCGACCGTAACCGTAGACGGCAAGGTTTATAACATTAAGATTGAAAACGATCCGTTTGAAGGACTGAAGGGCAGTAAGGACCCGGGCGTTATCAATAAATTGACCGTGGAACGTATGGGCTCTCAGCTTCCGGATCACTACACATATATCTACGTTGAAGACCTCGAAGACTCTAGCGGCTTTGCATCTTATCCGAAGCGTGGTATTGTAGACGGTGTAATCAACACATCGACCGCGAACCGTTGGGCGGTGCAGGGCATAGGTTGGATTTCTATGGACTTCGGCTCTGTAAAGAATCTGCACTCTATGGCATTTGCCGGCGTATCGCAGGACGTGCGTGCGTACAGATTTGACGTGGAAGTTTCTACGGACGGCCAGTCGTGGAAAAAGGTGCACGAAGGCGGCGCACCGACCACAATGAAAACGATGAGCATTATCCCGCTCGGCGATGTGCAGGCAAGATACGTAAAGCTCACGGGTAACGGTAACAGCCAGAACGCTTGGAATACATGGGCAGAGGTTCGTTACTACGAATCCGCTGAACAGCAGGCAGAGGATATCCTGTACTGGTCTGCATACTTCGGCAGCGCCGACGTAACCGGTGCTGCGGGCACGACAATGCCGCTGGTTGTAAAGGGTATCGACGCGCCTGGCGATTTGTTTGCTCTGCGCGACGACGCGGAAATGACCTACGAGATTGCGGACACAAGCATCGCAACCGTTTCGGCAGACGGCAAGATTACCTTCTTGAAGACCGGTAAGACGACGCTCACCGTTCGCGCTTCGCAGGACGGTTACGGCACAACCCTGACCGTAGAGGTAGAAAC
>JAFQPV010000185.1 GCA_017411585.1 Clostridia bacterium
CGCTCATCCCTGCAAAAAGTGGCGCAACGGATGCATTTTTATATGTATTCGGCATCGAAACAAGCTCGGTTTCGGACATTGATTTAGAAAAGCTGCCCGAAAACAATTCCCTGCAGCGCGGCATCAAACAAAAGTCCCTGCAGGGCGAATACATTCACCAATTCAACGGCTTTAAGCCGTTTTAAAAGGAGCGTTATCGCATGAAATTCTTTCACGTTTACAATGAAGAATATTTTGACGGCCTTGTAAAAAACAACTTAATCAACCAAGGCACCGTTATCAATACTATTCAGAAGCGAACTTGCAGAGCTGAACGGGAAAACTTCAAGTTCCGACTTTCCGCATAGCTTAGAATATTTTTTTATATAGGACGAAACTTCATCCAAAATCTTCGTCTCATCATCACATAGAGCTATTCTCAATGTTTTCACCTTGCTTTCCAAACAAAAATAAAATCATTCGCGTTCAAAAAGTATTATAACACTTATTTTGTTAAATACCAAGAACTTTCCATACACAATTCAATAAATCGGTATTTATCAAATAACCAAAAAGGGCGATGACACCGGTCGTCGTCTTTTTTTATTCCATCGTTCAATTATTTCTCGGCATAGGCGCAAATCAAGTCATACACCATCTTTACCGACTGCTTCAAATCTTCGATATACAATTCCTCGTGCGTTGTATGGTTATGCATATACCCCGTCGCTACGCCGATGCTTTTGATGCCTTTATTGTTAAATCGGTTGGCATCCATACCGCCACCGCCGAGCGCAATCTGAGGCGTAATGCCGCTCTTTTTCAAAACGTCGCACAGCATTGTAATCAGCTCATCCTCTTCCGGCACGACAAATGCGTCATAAATATATTCTACGCGCACATCTGCGTGCGCGTCCGTACCTGCAAGCGCATCAGCGCAATGCTTTTGCGCGTACTCTATATATGCGTCGAGTTTTTTCGGGTCGCGGCTTCTTGCCTCGGCTAAGATTTCCACGTGGTCGCACACGACGTTGGTGGTCGTACCGCCCTTGATTGTTCCCCAGTTTGCGGTCGTTTCAAAGTCAAGTCTTCCATCCTGCACGTCTGCCAGAATTTTGCCCGCGGCTTTGATGGCGTTGATACCGTTTTCCGGCGCCTGCCCTGCGTGCGCACTTTTTCCGAATACGTCTACATAAAGCAGTGCCTTGCTCGGTGCGCCGTTAACAATTCTGCCCATTCTTCCTGCCGAATCCAAGCAGTACGCGTGCTTTGCGCGAATCTTACTGTAATCTAAATTTTTACTGCCCTGCGTGAGCTTTTCCTCGCTGACCGTAAACACAACCTCAAGATCACCGTGCGCGCGGCCGCTTTCTTTGAGCAAGCGAAGTCCGCCCAAGATGGCAACAATACCACTGACGTCGTCTGCCGCAAGGATGGTTGAGCCGTCCGACGTAATTTTTCCGTCTTTGATAACGTGCTTGATGCCGTCGCCGTTTGCAACTCTGTCCATATGCGCGCAAAGGAGGAGTGGCTTACCCTTTGTGCCCTTCAGCATGCCGATAACGTTGCCTGCGTTACCGCCGATGATTTCGCCGACGTTGTCCTCGTGCACGTCAAAACCAAGCGCGGCAAGTTTTTCTTTAAGCACATCTGCCATCTGCCGTTCACCAAACGAAGGCGAGCTGATGCTTGTAAGCTCGATAAACTCATCTATGATACGGTTGTTTCCCATAAATCTGCTATTCCTTTCTCACCCGTATGCTTATTTGAATTCCGGATGGTCTGCCACGACATTACCGTCAATCAAAACATATTCCACTCTCGTAGCAATTTCAAACGGATTGCCGTCGCAGATAACGATATCCGCATCCTTGCCAACCGCAATGGAGCCGACTCTGTCC
>JAFQPV010000025.1 GCA_017411585.1 Clostridia bacterium
AATGTATGACAGCGGAATCCGTGCGTTTTATGTATTAGGTGAGCCTGAAAACTTTCGTCCCGGCGTTCGAAGAACCTGTCTTTCACCGGAATATCTGTCAGATGCGTATCTTAAGCTTGTCCGATTCGCATATACATACGCGAAAGAAAAAGGGATGTATACGTGGCTTTACAACGAGGGCGGGTTCCCGTCCGGTATGGTTTGCGGAAAAATCCGCGAGGAAAATCCGCATCTTGCAATGCTGGAAGTGGTGAAAACAAGCGACGGAGACTATATTGCAAAGCCCGCCTCCGGCTCGGTGGGTAAATTGCGTGCTGATATAGCAAAGCGCGAGACTACGGATGCTTTTATTCATATGACGCACGAAAGCTATAAACGCTTATTTGGTGAAACACTTGGTTCGGAAATCCAAATGATGTTTGACGACGAAGCCTATATGGGAAGCTGGACTGATGGACTGGATGTTCTGTTTGAGGAAAAATACGGTTACAGCGTTTGGCCGTATTTATCGTATATCATCGGTGAAAAAACACCGATGACGGAAAAGGAATGCCGCGCAGTCAGTGATTATACAATGCTCTGCGGCGAGCTTGTGCGTGAGAACTATTTCATTCCGATGCGGGAATGGCTTAATAAGCATAAAATGATCTCTACCGGCCACCTTGACCTTGATAATCAAACGGATGGCGGCAAGGTGCGCCGTTATGGGAATGTTATGGCAATGCTGCGTGCATTCGATGCGCCCGGTGTGGATGTTATATGGAGTCAGATTACGTATCCGGAAGATGGAAGATGCTGCCCTGAGGGCAATGAATTTTGGACAAGATGTGCATCCGCAGCAGCGCGTCAACAAGGGAAAACTCTTTGCATCAGTGAGAGTTTTGCGGTTTTCGGAAGCCATGTAACGCCGGAGGAAATGCGGTTTGTTGTAAACTTTCAGGCAGTGCGTGGCATCAGCAGATTTAATTTTATGGTTATTTCCTACGACAGGGAAACTGCAATGGCTTGTCAGTATCGCCCGAATTTCATAAAAGAATATCCCGGGATGAATATGCTTTCTGAGATCAATGATTATACTGCGCGGATATCCTATATTCTTGAAAGTGGAAGCGCAGAGGTGAAAACTGCGCTGTATTGCCCATATCGCTCCATATCCGCAGGCGGAGATGTTGGTAAAGTGGCTGCAGATGAATATGAAAAGCTTGGGAACATGCTGGAGTGTGCCGGTGTAGATTTTGATATCATTGATGAGGATTTTGTGCAAGCGGCGCGCATTGAAAACCATAAGCTCTGCGGTGAATATGCGGTATATGAAAATGTTTTCTTGCCGGAAGGCAGGCTGGAGCCGGAGTTTGTGCTTGAAAAGCTTTCTGCTGTTCCGTCGGAGATTGTGCCATGCATAAAACGAGCGAATCCGAAACTTTTGGCGAGAAAAGTATGCTTTGAGGACGGGACATATGCATACATCATCTGCAATACATCCAATGCTCTAATTAAAGAGAAAATCAGTTTAAGCGTACAAGGTAATGTCTATCGCATTGACCTTGCGACGGGAAAGCTTGTTTACACAGACGCTGAAATACAAAACGGAGAAGCCGGTGTATTGGTTTCACTCCTTCGCGGAGAACTGGCAGTGTTTTATGTTTCCGACAAAGAAGAGGAGGCAGTGCCGGAAAGTGAATATGCGTATCTTTGTGATATAACGGAGATAACCGGTCGCACTGTGCGTGCGTTTCATTTTGGTGACAAGGGGATTATAAATACATACCCCGAATCCGATGAGGTGGTATACGCATTTACATGCTGGGACGAAGGTTTTTCCGGAGAGGTCGAATACAAAACAATTTTGCCGCCTCTCCTATGCAGAGATGTTATTCTTGACTTGGGTGATGTGCGTCATTTTGCGAGAATTTATCTGAACGGTAAACCGATAGCGGAAAAGACAATGCCGCCGTACAGGGTGAAGCTTTGTGGCGCAAAGTCCGGTGATACACTGAGCATACTTGTAGCAAACACAGCTGCAAATGTATGTGCACGGACGGATTATTTCAGCCGCCAGGATATTGCCGACGTCGGCCCCTACCATGAGAAAATGGTAAAGAAAGAAGCAAACGCACCGGCCGGCGGGCTTTTGGGACCTGTAAAACTGTATACGGAAAAATAAAATGTTTATTGCAGCTCCGGCGATTTGCTGTGTTGCGAATGGTTTTTACGAAATTTTGCGGGCGTGAAATTTGAAAAGCTTTTGAACAGCGTGTAAAAGGTTTTAATGTCCCGGTATCCAACCTCTGCGGCGATTTCATCTATTGCCTTGTTCGTATGCGCAAGAAGACGCATGCTCTGCTCGATGCGTGTTTTTTGAAGAAACTTGGAAAAATTTATTCCGAACTCTTTTTTGAATTTCATGCTTAAGTGTGCAGGAGAATAATTGAGGTTTTTTGCAACATCGCCGAGCGTTATGGCGTTCATATAATTTGAGTGAATATACATAAGCACTCTGTCGGAAAAGCTGTCACGGACAGCGCGGTTCGGGTCAATGCGTATTTTACGCATCGTCAGAATTAACAATTCTATCACCATTGAGCGGATAATCTGCATATACCCCGGCGCGCATGCTGTAAACTCACCAAGCAGGGATGTTAAGAGTGTTTTTATTCTTCCGTCCTCGTCTTTGTAAATCTTTATCGACGGGTTTTCGATAAAAAGTTCCCGGTTGAAGCGAATTTGATAATTGCTGATTACTTCAAGAAAAGAGCGACAGTGCGTGAGTACGGGGTCTATCAATTCAGGAAGGAAGATGCAGTTTATAATTTCAAATTCTTCTGTTTTTGCAACATAGGAATGTTGACAGTTATAGTCGATTACAAAATAGTCACCGCTCTTTATCTGCATACTTTGGCTGCCGCAGCTGTGTATTGCTTCGCCCTTGATTACATAGCCAAGCTCAAGGTAATTGTGCATATGCAAATCTATATGTGTTGTTGGACACACATAGATTGAAAATTTATTTTCTTTCAGAAAAACGTCGTACTTTGTTATCATAAAATCACCACAAAAACTAACTTGTTTTACCCATATATTTATTATAATGTATGTGGTAGAATAAATGCAAGAGAAGATTCAGAAATGATTTTCGAATCACTGATATGTTTTGCGAGGTGTAGACGTGACATATACCGACTATGGAGAAGAATATCGCCAAGAACCAGAAGGGAGGGATGTCGTTTGCGTGGATTTATGCTTGTCCATCAAAAATGCAATAAACTATTTAAACGCACACTATACGCAGCAGATTTCACTCGAGGAAATATGTAAAGTAGCGATGATGTCGCAATCTGCATTTATAAAGGCATTTAAGCGCATCGTCGGAAAAACACTCATTGAGTATATCCATCTTCAGCGTGTTGATTTGGCAAAAGAATTACTACAAAAAACCAAGCTGAATATAACAACCGTTGGTGAAGAATGCGGATTTGGCGATTCGTCTTATTTTGGTAAAGTGTTTAAAAAATACACAGGGATGACACCGAAGCAATATAAAACATCCAAACGCAACGACTTTACAAAGTGTGTATAAAGAAAATAAAGCAGAACAGTTGAATTCGGTTTATTATAAGACAGGTTACAACCGAAAAATCAGTTATATCAATTTTTATAAAGGGGAAATGATTATGAAAAAGCTTTTGTCCGTCTTAATTGTGCTTTCTATGGCGATTCACTGCGCTGGGACTTTGCCGGTATTGGCGGTGGACGAAATCATTTTGTACAACAACGATTTCGAAGCCCAGAGCGCAGGCGATAAGCCGGCGGGGATGTCTGTACTGGAAAATGAAGCGAACAAATACCTTGCACGTATCGCCGAGACGGATGGCGGTAAGGCGCTGTTTGTGCATCACGCCGCAGACTGTGCATGTGGTAAGGCGGGTGGTCCGTTTGCAAGACTTGTGGCGGATTTTACCAAGTACAAGGATATGACTCTTTCTTTTAAAACAAAGGGCAATGATGCGACCTCGATTGTTACCTTAAATAATGCGGAAAATGGTCAGATCATTACGCTGTTTAAAGGGAGAGCGGATAAGTGGACAACGGTTGATGTGTTTCTTGATTTGGAAAAAGCAGCCTATACCATTTCCGTAAACGGCAAAGAAAACGAAAGCGGCAAGCTGGACTCTTTTGGTATGCCGCCTGCGGCGCAGATACGCTTTTTGGGGCTTGAGGTTTATTACGATGAAATCAAGCTGACGACCTCGGGCGAGCGAGAAACGCCGTATACACCGCCGGAGGCAGAGGATGTAGATGAGGTTTTTGTGCCGGCGACGGCGGCAGAGCCGACAAAAGCGCCTGCAGGTATGTATGCCGTTTGGGATACGGACTTTTCAAACGCAACTGTAGCGACGGCGAAGAAAACAGTGATTAAGACAGACGATGGGGAAGAAAACCCATTTTCGACAGCGACGGACTATGTAGAGGTTGTCGACAATCAAGGCGATAAAATGCTTCGCTTTGGCGGATTGGATAATAAGGCGCACGGTCCGCAGGTGCGCTTCAGCTTAAATGCCGCTGCGAAGAAATATACACTTGATTTTGCGGTTGCACGCAAAGCAAGCACCGCTTTATTTGTTGACCTTTATCAGGCAAAGACGAAGGCTGCAAGCTTTTTGTCCATCAAAGCAAATACGGTGGGTGAAAAAGACGGCTGGAACTATGTGCATCTGGAGCTTGACCTGGAAAACGGCACAGCAAACGGTACGGTCAACGGAACAGCGATTGAGCAAAAGTCCTTTACCCTTGACGGCACAGAAGCCATTGAGCTGAGCTTTGCCGCAAGCACAAGCAATAATTCGCTTTTGTATGTGGACAATTTAAAGCTCTATTCTGCCGTAAAGCCGGTGATTGATACGATGTTTGTCGGCAAAAATCTTTACTGGGAAAATGTAA
>JAFQPV010000186.1 GCA_017411585.1 Clostridia bacterium
ACTGCAACTGCTCTTTCTTCGTCTGCAATCACGAGCATCGAGGAATCAAGCGTGCGTTCTACCTCGTCGAGCGTGGTAATCTTTTCGCCGTCTTCAGCGCGGCGCACGATGATGTGATTTCCGCAAACGTCACGCAAATCAAATGCGTGCATCGGCTGACCATACTCTAACAAAAGATAGTTTGTGATGTCGACGATATTGTTAATCGAGCGGATGCCCGATGCCTTTAAGCGCTTCACCATCCAATCCGGGGAAGGGCCGATTTTTACATTCTTTACAAGTCTTGCGCAGTAGCGCGGGCAGTAGGTGTTGTCGAGCACATCTACCTTCACGGTATCTGCAACATCCTCGTTGTTACCCTTTGCCTCCGGCTTGTGCAGTGTAATCGGGCGGTCAAAGGTTACGGCTGTTTCCTTTGCAAGACCGAGCACACTCTGGCAGTCCGGACGGTTGGAGGTAATTTCAAATTCGATTACGGTTTCATTTAAACCGAACACTTCTTTGATGTCAATGCCGATTTCGGTGTCCTCCGGCAGAATTAAAATGCCGTATTCCGGCTCATAGCCGAGGTCTTCAACCGTGATACCGAGCTCCTCGTGCGAGCAAAGCATGCCCTCGCTGACAACGCCGCGCAGCTTGCCCTTTTTAATCGTTACGCCGCCGGCAAGCTTGGAGCCGTGCAGTGCAACCGGCACAATCTGACCTACCTTTACATTCTTAGCACCTGTAACAATCTGCAGCTTCTCTGTGCCGACGTCTAACTGACATACAACCAGGGAATCTGCATTTTCGTGCTTTTCGATTTCTAAAATTTTACCCGTTACTACATTTTGCAGCTCTGCGCCGAGCTCCTCAAAGCCTTCAACCATTGTGCCGGACATCGTGAGCGCATCGGCATACTGCTTCGGTGTAATATCGGAAATATCAACAAATTCATTTAACCAACTTTTGGATACTTTCATTTCTCTAACCCTCCCTTAAAACTGCTTTAAGAACTTAAGATCGTTTTCGAAGAACAGTCTTAAATCGTCGATGTCATAGCGGCGCATTGCTACACGCTCGAGACCTAAGCCGAATGCAAAGCCGCTGTATTCCTCCGGATCGATGCCGCAGCCGGAGAGCACCTTCGGATGTACCATACCGGCACCCAAAATTTCAATCCAGCCTTCGCCCTTGCAGACACGGCAGCCTTCGCCGCCGCAAACAAAGCACGAAACGTCAACCTCGGCACTCGGCTCTGTGAACGGGAAGTGATGCGGACGGAAGCGCACCTTTGCATCCTCGCCGTAAAGTGCCTTAACGAAGGTTTCGAGTGTGCCCTTCAAATCGCCCATCGTGATGCCCTTGTCAACTACGAGGCCTTCAATCTGGTGGAAGAGCGGGGAGTGGGTTGCATCCACTGCGTCACTTCTGTACACTCTGCCCGGCGCGATAACGCGAATCGGCGGCTTTTGCTTTTCCATAACGCGCACCTGTACCGGAGAGGTCTGTGTACGGAGCACAACATTGTCATTGATATAGAATGTATCCTGCGTATCACGCGCCGGATGATTCTTCGGGATGTTTAATGCCTCAAAGTTGTAGTAGTCAAGCTCTACGTCCGGGCCGTCAGCGATGGAGAAGCCCATGCCGATGAAGATGTCCTTAATCTCGGAGAGCACCTGCGAGAGCGGATGGAGCTTACCTTGCACAGCGCGCTTCGAACTGATGGTTACGTCGATTTTCTCTGAAGCCATCTTTTCTTCCATTGCCTTTGCAGCGAGTGCTTCATTTTTGCCTGTGATTAAGGCTTCGATTTCCTCGCGTACGGTATTTGCCAGCGCGCCGACAATCGGTCTTTCCTCTGCGGAAAGCGCACCCATACCGCGCAGCACAGCGGTGATTTCGCCTTTTTTACCTAAGTATTTGACACGGATGTCATCGAGCGCCTTTAAATCTGCAGCGACTTCAATCGCGGCGGACGCTTCGGACTTGATTTTTTCAAGCATTTCCTTCACTTATATCATACCTTTCTGCAATTAAAATACAAAATAAAAACGCTCCGTCCCAAATGGGACGAAGCGTAGCTCTCCGTGGTACCACCCAAATTCCTATGTAAAATAACATAGGCACTCATGCATTTTAACGGTTGCCGCCGTCACAGCCTACTTACACAAGGTTTCAGCTATGCAACTCCAAAGCGAAGGTTCGGTTTTGTCCGTTTCTGCGTGCACTTGCAGCCGGTGATGCACACTCTCTGGAAGGCGTATACAAACCCTACTGAACTTTTTCATCGTCTTTAAAATATCCAATTACAACTATTCTACCACAGCTGAAATTATTTTTCAAGCTTTTTTTCTAAAACTTTTGTAATCGCAACCATAATGCCCACTTTTGCCGATTCATAGGTGAGTGCGCCCTGCACATATGCAATGTACGGCGGCTTAATCGGTGCATCTGCGCTCAGCTCGATGGAGGCACCCTGCACGAATGCGCCGGCTGCCATAATCACCGGGTCTGCGTAGCCCGGCATTTCCCACGGCTGCGGCTCGACAAACGAGTCGACCGGTGCGCCCTTCTGAATGCCCTGACAAAAGGCAATTACCAGCTCCGGTGCACCAAATTTAATGGATGTAATAATGTCGGCGTTTTCTTCGTGCGGGAGCGGGCATACCTCAAAACCCAATTTATGAAATACGCTCGAGCAAAGTCTTGCGCTCTTGAGCGCCTGCGCCACGATGTGCGGTGCCATGAAAAAGCCTTGCAGAATCGGGCGGTTGTTTTCAAGCGATGCGCCGGCTTCCTTGCCGATGCCGACACTTGTCAAGCGATACGATGCCAATTCCACATATTTTGCTTTACCTGCAATGTAGCCACCGGTCGGTGCAATACCGCCGCCCGGATTTTTAATAAGCGAGCCGACAATCAAATCGCCGTGCGGTTCTTCCGCTTCGGTAAATTCACCGTAGCAGTTGTCTACAATACAAATAATGTCCTCGCGGATGCCGTGAATGAAGTCGATAATTTCATTAATCTGTGCAACGGTTAAGGTTTTGCGCCACAAATAGCCTTTAGAACGCTGG
>JAFQPV010000187.1 GCA_017411585.1 Clostridia bacterium
CATATTGCTCATAAAATGCAACAAGCGCCTTGCCGTATCCCCTGCCGAAAGCATTCGGTGAAATCGCGAGCGTATGCAGTACCATAACCTCATCCGCAGCTGCATCCACGCTCCAGCCTGCGCCGGCATATACATCTACCTGCACCTGATTGATAATCGCTGTGCCGACAATTTCGCCGTCCTGCTCTGCGACAAACAAATCATCACGCGCAAGCGCCGTCTCAGCGGTTAATTTTGTCGGATATATATTGCGCCGCCAACCAACCTGCGTAAGCCTCTGCGCATCACAAGCGCAAACACCTGCATAAATTGCGGCGATGTTTTCAATATCCTCTTTTATTGCCTTTCTGAAAATCATTGTTTTTCCTCCGGTAAATGGATTTTTGGCAAGCTCCATCTGTATTTTGTTGCAAGCATCCGGATTGTAAATACAAGCAGTACAGCCAAAAGCGAAGCAAGCTGTGCGCTTTCAAAATGCACTCTTAAAGCGTAGTATAAAGCTGCGCCCAGGATTGCCGCTATTGCATAAACGTGTTTTTTGAAGACATACGGCGTTGTATCAATTAAAATGTCGCGGAAGATGCCACCACCAATACCCGTAATCATACCGACAAATACAACAACGAAGCCGTTATTCAAAAAACCGTTTGCAAAAGCAACCTCCGAACCGATGACCACAAACGCCGATAAGCCAATCGCGTCGAAAATGTTGTTAATGCGCTCGATTCTTGGTCTGAAGATGTTGAAGCTTTTCTTGAAAATGTAAGCAATGATAAATACAAGCACCGCAACCGCCAGAGCAACCAGAAACATCGCTAAATCGTTAAATATTGCCGGCGGATGGATGCCTAACAATAAGTCTCTTACGATACCGCCGCCAAATGCGGTGATACAAGCCAAAAAGCAGACACCAAAGATATCGAGTCCCGAGCTGATGGCAACAAGCGAGCCGGAAACTGCAAATGCGACCGTTCCGATTAGCTCCATAATCTTAATCGTTTCCGTCATATTCCTTCTCCCCTTTTCTACTCTTTTTTAGTCGAACAAATTGGATGATTTGAATGACAAACAGCGCAAAGTGCGCGATGCCTGCCACGGCTGTAATAGCCAATGCTACGCTTACAATGTCATCATTGCGCACAAGGTTAAAAAAGAAGTACGAAGGACCGACATCGCCAAAATCCGGCAGGAAAATCCAAAACAAAACATATGTAATAATGAAAATTGTATTTATAAACTTCAAGCTTTTTATTTTATCCATATGCTTTGCCGCATACAAATTCGTTACCAAAAACAAAATCGGTTGCATTACGGGAATTAACGTCCAAACCATAATAACACGCAGCCAGCCTATGTTAAAAATTAAAGACATCGTAGCAACAAAAATGCATGCTAAGGAAATACACAAGACTTTTTTATTAGATAAAAGCTGTCTCTTTTTTACAAAAGTTGTTAATTTTATGATAACAAACGCCACAAGTGCAACAAACACAAAACGCATTAAGATGTTCGTAAGCCAGGAAAATATAACAGGTAATGCCATAAAACTATTTGTCATAGCTTTCTCCTTTCCTAAAGAAAGATGTTTTTGATTTGTCCTTTACATATCAAGCTTTATGATTTTGTCAAGTTAGGGACAAAAAAATTTAATGGTTTGTCGGCACTTTTTATCGGCGCTTTTCAAAACCGCCGATAAATTCATACGATTAAATGCCTTCCTAAAGGCTTCCCCTTGAGGAGAGGCTCCG
>JAFQPV010000188.1 GCA_017411585.1 Clostridia bacterium
CAGCGGAACGCTGGTGACCATACCGCAGTAGTAGTCTGCAACAATCGGGTTAAACACCGGTGCAAAATCCAGGCCCGGAATTGCTTGCATTTC
This sequence comes from Clostridia bacterium, assembly GCA_017411585.1. Taxonomy (GTDB): domain Bacteria; phylum Bacillota; class Clostridia; order UBA1381; family UMGS1253; genus RGIG2041. Next base: position 94 of record JAFQPV010000188.1, read on the forward strand.
CGGCAGATGCTTATGCTTTTGCCCAAGGGCATACTGACGCGGACTTGAAAGCGTAATCGGGCGATTTTCTACCCCGTACTCTGCAATCATCGATTTACCGCCGCCGGAAAAACCAGTTACGGAATGGCAGGTGAACGGATAATCCTTGTTTGCAATGCCGCACTGAATCAGCGGATAAACCAGCATCACAAAGCCGGTCGCGTGGCAGCCCGGCACCGCAACGCGGTTCGAGCCTGCAATCTTTTCTGCCTGTGCCTTCCCAAGCTCCGGCATACCGTATGCCCAGTCCGGCAGGGTTCTGTGTGCGGTGGAGGTGTCAATCAGGCGTGCGCTTTGCGGCGCAGCAGCGGCAAGCTCTTTGGATGCCGCATCCGGCAAGCACATAAATGTGATGTCCGCTTTTTTTACCATTTCCAGGCGTGCATCCAAGTCCTTGCGCTTTGCCTCGTCGATTTTTAAAACCTCAATATCTTCTCTTTTTGCCAAACGGTCAAAAATCTTTAAACCGGTTGTGCCGTTTTGTCCATCAACGAAAATTTTGTACTTCATTTTAAAACTCCTCTATTATTATATAATGATAGGGTGCAGCATAACGCTTCTTTATAATTATACGCATTTTTGCATAAAAGTCAAGTAAAAACTGCATATTTCTGCGAAATATATTTATATTTATGCATAAATCGTGGATTTTTTATGCATAAACGCATAAAAATGCTCCTACTGCCTTCATTATATCTAAACGATTATACCATAAAATGGAGCTTCGCGCAACGGAAAGTGCGCAGAAAATGCAAAAAAAATTCAACAAAAAAACTCCCCGAAAGAAAAAACCTTTTGGGAAGTTTTTAACGTTTATTTGCAAAACAAGCGATTACGCCTCAGCATTTTTGGATTGAATATGCTCAAATAAGATTTCCGGATGATTTATCGTAAGACCATCTGTTCCGATATCATACATATTGCAGATGACCTCCGGGTCGCCCATCGTTGCCCAGCCGCGCACATCAAAGCCCATGCGGTGCAATTGTTTTACGCGCTCCGGCGTTAAATTCTTTGCCATCGGGTATACCCCTTCGATACCGAGCTCGAGCAGCTCTGCAAGCAGCGCATCATCCACATCTTTTGTCAGACAACCCGTGCGCAGAATCGGCGCATGTGCGCGCACATCCTTAAGGTTTTCTAAGCTGCCGGTTACAATCGTCTTGGCACCGATATCATATTTTAAAATCATATCTGCAATCTCTTTACCGATGCCCTTCTGCTTTACCTCAATTGCAAAGGTTAAATCGCGCCAGCCGAATGCCTTTATAAAGTCCTCCAGCGTCGGGATTTTATCCTCCATACCATGCTGCTTTACGGTGAATGCACAAAGCTCTTCGTAGGTATAATCCGAGATGCTGCCTTCTTCGCCCGTCAGGCGCTCCAGCGTGCTGTCGTGAAACAACACCAAAACGCCGTCCTTTGTCTTCTTTACATCGGTTTCAATACCGTTTACGCCCATGCGCACGGCGTTGTAAAATGCCATCATCGTATTTTCCGGCGCGTGTCCACAGGCCCCCCTGTGTGCATAGATTACAAATTGTGTGCGGCATTCATTTTCGGTAATTTTATCCATGCTTTCTCTGCATCTTTCCAGAAACGGCAGCCATTCCGTCGGATCCACAAACGGATTTTTATCTGTTTTTCCAAGAAACTCTGCCTTTTCGCGTGTATGATTCTGCCATGAATGATTGCCGATAAAAATATCCACGTGCTCCGACTTCAATCTTTCAATGGAGTTATAGAACTGTCCGCGCAAAAGATACGAGCGGTTTTCTGCAAAGTGGTTGCGGTAATAGTCTTTTTTGAGCTGATTTGCGCTTGCGCCGCCAAATGTGCCGACACGGTAGATTTTCCCGTCCTCTTCTACATTGAAAAAGAAGGAATATGTACCCTCCGTATGACCCGGTGTATGCAAACATAAAATCTCGGTTTCGCCGATTCTGATGACGTCGCCATCTGTATAGTATACATCCGGTGTAAAGCCTTTGATGTACTTTACATCCTCTTTGCCGAGGTAGGTTTTTGCGCCCGTCAGCCGCACAAGCTCTGCCGTAGCATCCGTGTGATCATAATGCCCGTGCGAATGCAGGATGTGCTTTACATCCTTTAAATCAAAGCCGAGCGCTTCAATGCCCTCTTTGATGCTTTCTGCATTATAATCATAACCTGTATCCATCAGCACAAGTCCCTCGCTTGTCACTAAAAGATGCGAAGAAGCCTTGTACGTGCCAACAAAATAGAGATTTCCTGCCAGTTTAAATGGTGCAATATCCGAAATCATAGTTCAGCCCCCAACTGTTTTGCTTTCATTACAAAGTATAGAATAAAAAGAACGTATTGTCAACGGACCAACAACGAAACTGTTTCGGAAAAGCGCCGTGGAAAATTCCACTGCGCTTTTTAAAATCAATCTAATTTCAGCGTCTCACCGGCTTTGATGCAAAGGATGTCCTTTTTATCCTTGTATACCCATACATCCATTGC
>JAFQPV010000026.1 GCA_017411585.1 Clostridia bacterium
AGGGTTTCTTTTATCTTTTCTGCAATGCCTTCCGGCGTCGGCTCGCTTACAAGTGTACCGGTAACACCGTCTTTGACAAGCTCTGCCATACCACCGCTGTTCATTGTAACCACCGGCACGCCCATACAGTGCGCTTCCAGGATAGAAAGCGGGCAATTTTCATAACATACCGACGGCAAAAGCAACACCTTTGCCTTCCCCATAAGCTCCGTAAGCTTGTCCCCGGTAAGAAAGCCCGCAAGCTTGAGGTTGGGTATATTTTTAAGCATATCCTCGTCAGGACCACTGCCGGCTATCACAAAATTATACTGCGGAAGCAGCTTTGCCGCACCAGCGATGTTTTCAATGCCTTTTTCTTTAGAAAGTCTGCCGACAAACACGATGTAATCTTCGACATTTCTGTCGTTTTGTGTAAATTTTTCTTTGTCTATAAAGTTATGTATCGTCTTTGTTTTGCCCTGATAATACGCCTTTGCTTTCAGCAATTTGTTTTCAAGAAAGTTACTCGGGCAAACAAACAAATCGACCTTTTTGTAAGTCTTAAGCACGCCATACAGCTTTGCCTCAATTACACCTAAAATGCTCTTAATAAGCGAACCGTGAATGCATTTGTTTTTGATGCAGTGTCTGTGCGCGCCCTGCACACATTTTTCACAAGGTATATTCTTATCGAAGTTATACAAAAGGTGATTCGGGCAAATCATCTGATAGTCGTGCACCGTCTGCACCAAAGGTATGCCCTTTTTCTTTACGCCATAAATAATGGACGGCGTAAGCTGAAAATTGATATTGTTCATATGCACGATATCCGGCTTAAAATCGTCGATTACCTGCATAATTTTCTTCTTTGCCTCAAAAGAATAAATAATCTTAAACGGATAAAGAAATCTCGCAAGTCCTTTAGCATGAAAATCCATATTTTGCGTATACAAACCCGCCGGATTGCCTACGGTATTCTTTTCATCATACATACCGAAAAACGCAACCTCGTGCCCAAGCTTTTTTAGATATTCAGCTAAGTAAAGCATATAGCTTTCGCTACCGCCGCGCGGGTACAAAAACTTATTTACCATTAGAATTCTCATAACAATGTATCCCTGTCCTCTTCTGCGTTTGCCTTGGAAATATAACCAAACATTTTATGTTCGGTATAGCGCACGTTTTCTTCAAAGCTATTGCCCATCATCAGCATAGCCAACACACCCGTTAAAAGCGGATAGTTCATCGTATTATCCGTTGTGGATACAATAATCAGATACAAAATCAGTATAAACGAAATGATTGCGTTATCCACATTGCCGCGCTTGCCGAAATACCACACTCTGACCAAAGTCATCGAAACAAGCCAAATGATATAGCCCCAAAAGCCCAAATCAATGAAATGCTGCAAAAAGTCATTATGTACAGATGCAACACCGACCTGCATAAAGGTGTTAAGTTGATAGGTCAAAAAACCGATGCCGTTACCCAAAAAGCCGGGATTAAACTCATAAAACTGATCGACTGCATTATAGATTTCCACACGACCGCTGGTGTTGATGCCCGCCTTTTCGATGAGCTCGAAGGCATCCAGCTTAATCAGCGCGATATAGGCAATTAACAGCGCGATGACAACGATTGAAAAGAAGGTAACAAGTCCGCTTGCTGTTTTTTTATTATAGCGTGCAATAAACTTTAGTAAATAGCCAAATATGAGTGCAATCGCGATTGCAACAATAGCAATGCGCTTAAATGCCGATAAAAAGCAGAACACGCTTAAGAAAAGCAGAATAAAATACACAACGCTCTTCTTCGGCTTATACAGCATATAAATCAAGTACGCGCCAAGGCAAAATGCAAGCTCGTGAATCTCCGCCTGCACGATGATATCCCCGGTTTCGCCCGCAAAAGTAACCACAAGTGTGATAAACTCCGAAAAGTAGCTGCCCAAGCCATTTTTTGCAACCACCGTGACAATCATCAAAAGATTGGCAATCAAAATCGCGAGAAGATTATACCATATGCCTTTTTTCCCGAAGATATAAAGCAGCGCACCTGCGCCCAAGGCAAAGGAGAGCATATTTGCATAAACAAAGGAGCTGGAAAGACCTCTCGATATTACGCCGACATCAACCGTTTCCATAAACCATATAAACAGCGAAACCACCGTCGTCACCAAAAGCGGAACACTGTAAACACAAGCATCTTTAAATGCAGTAATCCCTCTGGCAAGGTTTGGTTTGTATAAAAACATAATTGCAGCAGAACCAAAAAGAACAAGGGCAAATGCGTGGCGGTATGTAATATGCAGTCCGACATCGATGTATTCATTCAAAAAATAATACATCAGCACGGCAACAAGCATAAAATAGAAACCTTTTGCTTTTTCCAAAATCTTGTTTTCCACGCGGCCTGCCCCCTCCTTCCTTGTGCATAAATCACTTAAACCGTTTGCTTTTCATTCAAATCCGAAGTATAGCTCTTTTTGTTTTTGATGGCTTCCGAAAGTAATTTTCTGGCCGTTTTATTTTCCTTAAAGGTTTCAGCAATACCAATCTTATACTCAATAACAACGTTTTTATGCTCTTCTCTTTCGTCGAGTCGAAGTCTGAAGAGGCGCATAATATCCTCCACTGTGATATAATCCGATTCCTCTGTCAGCATAACGAAGCTGCCGTTGCCGTTGTAAATGTACTCTGTCTTGGATTTGCCGAAGTTTTCTTTGATGTAGCGGGTGAACATTTTAATGATTTCATCGCCAACATCTCTGGTATACTCTGCATTGATGTGTGCCAGGTTTGTGATGTCCAGCATACAGTACACAACGCCGTCATCCAAAAGCTTCTTATCCTTGGCTTTTAAGTATTTATCCAGATGTGCTCTGTTGTTAAACTCCGTAAGGTGGTCTGTGTAGAAAATATAATTGATAATATCTCCCGCTCTGCCCAAAACGATTGCACCGCCGCAGCAAAGCACCATCAGGAAGAAAAATGCAATTGCCGTGTAAAGCATAACATTAACGCTTTCTCGCACAGAAGCCGACGACAATACGGAAATATAGCTTGCGCCAAGATATTTGTTGTACTCGTTATTGGTTTTCATCGTTGTGTCATAAAGCGTAGTCAGCTCTTTTAAAAGTGTCTCGATACCGGTCTCCACTTCTGCTCTTGCCTGTGCATATTCCGCATCGCAAATCTCTGAACAAGTCAAAGCGGAAGATGCACATTTGCCACCACACTTACCCGTACAATCGGTAAAGGTATCTAAGATATAATTGCAGTATGCGGTATCAATAATCGCGTGCTGCTTGCTTTCGTTGCGGTCTCTCCAGCTGTAAATCAGCTCGTCATATGTCACCGTTTGGTCGCCCACGTAATCCTGCAGATTTCTCTCGTGGAGATTATCGAGAATGTATTCATAGCTGATGTTGGTATTGCCCGACTCTCTCATTTTCTTTACATATGCATCGATAACGGTAACAATATCTTCAACAAGACTTTCATCCTTCTCGTTGGAAATATCATTATTGTCGATTCTCGTTGTGTAGTCCGAGATTAAAACCGACTTGTTCTTCGTAATCTGATGCTTATAAATCTTCGAAAACAGCGAGGATACATTCACCTGTCTTAAGTAGTTAAAATCATCTGCAAGCTCAGCAAACGATGTTCCGGTTTCTGTAGAGCGGTAATAATTGTTCTGCTCAATTCGTTGATACAACGTCGTGAGCGTGTTTTCGATGCTTGTATCAATCAGCTCCATCATCTCGATGAAGTCATAATCGTTTTGATTCAAGTTTTCGATGGTATTGTTTGCCGGTGCTACGTTGACGTACTTTTGGCTAAACTGCTCAAAATAAACATCTAAAACTTCGTCAAGCACTGTTCTTGCAAACTCTGCGCCCTCACCGCTGGTGGCAGCAAAGGAAACAATGAAGGTGCTCGGCTCATAGATGTATTCTTCGCCCTCCTCCAGCTTTGCCTCTTTCTGCGCAACCTTATCTGCATCCTCGATCGGCGTGATATCCATTCTGGAAATCAGACTATCGACCGAGTAAGTGCCCGTAAGCCCCATTTTATCCACAACTCTGGACATCACTGCCGAGGATTTGATTTCGTTAACATCCAGCTTATCCCCGGTCGGCGCAAGCCCCTTTTCCGCCTGCTCGTCATTGTAATGAATGACCTCGGATGCGATATAAGTATTCGAGCTGGAAAGCTTGTAATAAACACCATAAGTCGCTAAAAGGCAGAAAACAACGATAATCGGCAAAATCTTTTTTAAATATCTCAAAATCTGAAAATTTTTCATTGTCTTTCTCCTTTATGCTTTTTTAGGGAAGCACTTCGATATCTTGCGAAGCACAAGTGTCACATAGGCAAAAGCCGCAAACAGCACAATTGACTTAAGCTCACTCATAAGCGAAACGCCGTAAATGCTGACTGCAACACACTGGTTCATCTTATGTCTCGAATACTCTCTGCCGGCATTGATTGCCTCTTTTTCAAACGCCTTGATGCTGCTGTAGATAGACTCTACAAGCGAATCTGCCGAAGCATACGTCTCTTCGTTTTTCTTATTTGCGGATATCTTATCAATAATCAGCTTGTTATCCATAATTTCTTTTTCGTTGGAGGCAACATAATTACTGAAATTTGTTGCCATCACAGAAAGCTCGTCCACGCCGACCTTCGTTCTGCCCATATAGTACTTGCCCGCCTGGTCCCACGTCGGTACAAGCACAACGCGCGTCATTTCCTCACTGTACATATCAATGGCTTTATTACAAAGCTGGTAAGATACCTCGTTCTTTTGACGGTCAAAATCAACGTTTTTATTGTGGTACAGCAGTCTGTCCACATATTCATTTTTCTCTCTTGCAATCCCGTTTTGCAGGATTAGAGATTTCAAATTCTGATTCAGCTGCGTTTCCTTAAACTGATGCACCTTGCCGGCAATGGAATTAAATGTGCTTCCGCTTTCCGTAACAAAGCTCGGGTTCTTCCCTGCCATGCCGTACAGGTAATTTAGAATTGCCATCGTTTCCTTGTCAAAATATGAAACGATGTCCATATATTCCATATTCTCGAATTCCGGTTTTTCTGCATCAATGCTGAAATTGTCCGTGTATTTCTCTATGTAATATTCCTTGTACGCCGATGTAATCAGCTTAATTACATTTTCGGAGTCGAGGTGCGCTGTATCCTTGGATGCGTGATATTCTACAGCAAACTCCGTAGAAATATGATACTGCGACTCATCGCCGACGCCGCCTTGCACGCACGGGTATACCACCAAACAGTTTTTCAGCTGCTTTACCGTAACATCCTCAAGCGCGCCCTTTTCAATGGCTTTTTCTACAACCTCATCACTGATGATTTCCGCCATATTGTAGCGCGTACCGTTGGAATTAAGCGCCTGCGATGCCTCGGAATAATTCAGAGAAACAATTGCGTGCACGGACTTTTTCATTTCAAAATGATTTAAAAAGCCGAACAGAATCGTTGTAACGAAGCACACCAACAGAATCCACGCATTTAAGTATTCCGCCGTTTTAAAAATCTGCGTCCGCTCTGTACGATTCACATTGTTTATGCGCATTGCAATTCTTACAATTGCCACCAACAACAGCAAGGCGAAAATCAGCAGAAGCAGCTTTTGCAGTATGCCGGTAAGCATCGCCGGAAGTGTATTTGTAATTAGATTTTGAAGCATATCCGTAAACATTGTCCATTCCCTCCCCAAACTAGAATTTATTGATGTCGATTATAACCAGTTCAGGCTGATTATTCATGCGGTAAACGCTTGTATTTTCAAGACCTGCGCTCACGATGAGCGGTTTGCCTGCCGCATCATATCTGCCGTACACAAAATCGCCGTCCCGTTCGGGGAACAATCCGCCCTCGTGTGTATACAAAGGACCGAGTACCGGCACGCGCACAACGCCGCCGTGCGTATGCCCCGCAAGCATTAAATCTCCCCAAAAATCGTGTTGAAACTCTTCAAAGATGAATGGTTCATGCACTGCAGTAATTTTAAGATTGTCCGGATTGGTTTGTGTATAGTCCAAAAAGGCTTTCTCCGAATACGACCAAAATGCAGACGGATTTGAGGTTAAAACGCCGTACACATCCACAGTCATCGTCTTTACCTTTATGGTATCCTTTTCATTTTTCAAAACCTTGATACCGGCAGCCTCAAGCTTTGCTTCAAAAGCATCCTCTATCTTTAAAAGCGCCATTTCATCGCGGTTCGTTTTGTCAAAGCCAAACTTTTTATCCATTGCTTTTTCATTGAGCGGAAAATCGTAAATGTCTTCCACTTCATTGTTGCCATATATGTAGTAGGACGGTGCAATGGCAGAAAGCCGCTTGCCTAAAGCTACCGCATATTCTGCATCTGTTTTGACTGAATTTACAATATCGCCGGTACAAATGATGATATCCGGCTTCAATGCCTCAACACGCTCGAAAAGGTCTTCATTGTTTTTTCCGTACGATGCTTTATGCAAATCGGACACCTGAATCACGCGTATCGGACTGTCGATTTTAATACTGCTGGTGCTGTAAAAGGTTTCGCGGAAATTCCGATTACCAATGTAACTGCACAAAACAACAATCACCGCTGTCGCGATACAAACAAAAATCATACCGATAACGAAAAATCTCGCCGCGCGGATATTCTTTTTGGTTTTTGCGCTGAATTTGCCGTGGCTGCGCATTTTAGTGATTTTGATTTTCTTGCCCGTACCCAAAACCGAGTAAATACAAGAAATAAGCGTTCTTTTGCACTGCTTTTTAAACTTTTTGATGCTTTCAATGCCATGGTAAGTGACAACGACATGCTTCTCATCGACACATTCGATTTCAAAAGTATCTGCCCACGTATCATACATCTCTTCCGGCACAATTTCTTTAAAAAGCTCTTTTATGCTATCCTGATACTTTTCTGTTTTCTCCATGTATTTTGTATTCTCCATATTAAACAAACCTTTTCTTTTATTTTTGATAAAGCGCACAGGTTGCCTTTGCAACATCCTGCCAGCTGTATTTACTTAAAATGAATTCATCCGCACCGTCTCTGTATTGTTCTACGAGGGTAACATCATCACACAGCATATTCAGCTTTTGTGCCAAATCCTCTACATCGCCTTTTTTAAAGTAAATAGCTTTATCCTCTGCAACCGCTGTGTTTTCCGGAATGTCCGAGCACAAAAGCGCATTCCTATAAGCAAGTGCCTCTAACAGACAAAGCGACATACCTTCCAGGTCGGACGGCAAAACACTTAAATATGCATTTGAATAGATTTCATTTAAAAGGTCACCCGAAACAAAGCCCGTAAAAATGATATTCGGATTGCCCGCCGCTTTCTCCTTCAGCATACTTACATAATCGTCTGTATCACTGGTATCGCCGGCAATGACAAGTTTTTTATCTGTTTCAATCTTGTTGTAAGCATCAATAAGATAGTGAATACCTTTTTCCGCAGTCAATCTGGAAACGACACAGATATATCCGTCTTTTTCAAGTCCGTACTTTTCACAAATCAGCTTCGCTTCTTTGCGCATCGGTCGGCTGATACCATTATGGATAATCGTCGTTTCGCGGCCATAGGTTTCTTTAAAGTAATCATAAGCCGCCTGGCTTAAAACAATCACCTCGTCTGCATACTTAGCCAGCACCTTTTCGCCGAATTTTATATACTTAGAGGCAAACCCCTTGCCCCACTTTTCTCTCTGCCAGTCCAGCCCGTGCACCGTTGCAACGCATTTTTTGCCGAACAGCTTCGGAATCCAAAGCGCTGCACACGGACCTTCTGCGTGAAAATGAATCACATCATACTTGCCAAAGGCAGCCGCAATCGCCGCCGTAAACGATGCAATCATCGCCGCAAAGCCGCGAAAATTTACCGTCCACGCCTTTTTGATTCTTACGCCCTTATACATTTTGTTTTGTACAGTGCCCACATATTCATTTTCAACCTTATCCGATGCACGGTTGTAACAGGTAACCTCAACCCCCATTTCAACCAACATCGGGCATAGCGTCGTAAGCACGTTTTCGATGCCGCCGCGTCTGGACGGAACAACCTTGTGCCCAAGCATTGCAACTTTCATTTTCTTCACTCCAATTCCGAATTATCGTCCGGTTGCCGTAAGCATAACAATTGGTGTTTTCAGCATAATTTTCAAATCGTTTAAATACGTTCTGGTTTGTATGTATTCAATATCCATTTCAACCCACTGTTCAAACGGAATATCATTTCTGTTCTTGGAAATCTGCCAAGTGCAGGTCAGTCCCGGGGTTACAAGCAGTCTGAGTCTCTGATAATCCGTATAATACTGCACCTCGCGCGGTAGCGGCGGTCTCGGACCGACCAAGGTCATATCGCCTTTGAGCACATTGAAAAACTGCATCAGCTCGTCTAGTGAAAGCTTTCTTAAATACTTGCCGACTCTCGTAATGCGCGGGTCGTCTTTGATTTTAAATACCGGTCCGTCCATTTCGTTCATCTTTGCGAGCTCTTCAATCATTTTATCTGCATTTG
>JAFQPV010000189.1 GCA_017411585.1 Clostridia bacterium
AAGCAAATATCACTCGCTGTAAGGCGAATTAAACTGCCGAGTGTCCTTTAGAACACTCGGCATAAGGGGAGCTATTTTAATTTATTCCGAAAGATTCTGAAGCACCTCGTCAAAACTTTTGTCGAGTGTTTCCTTTTCCATAATGTTTTCTTCTAAAAGCAAGTCATAGATGCGCTTGTTTTCCTTCAGTGCGCGCTTGGCGATGGAGGATGCCTTCGTGTAGCCGATGTACGGGCAAAGTGCAGTGATAATACCGAGGCTGTTTTCAACCGCTTCCTTGCATTGGTCTTCGTTGGCGGTGATGCCCTCGACACAGTAGGCAGTAAATGCACTGATGCCGTTTGTCAGCATTTCAATCGACTCAAAGAAGCAGTAGAAAATGACCGGCTCGAAGGCGTTGAGTTCCAATTGTCCTGCTTCCGCCGCCATTGTAACGGTCAAATCGTTGCCGATGACATTAAAGGCAATCTGGTTCATCAGCTCCGGCATAACGGGGTTGATTTTGCCCGGCATAATGGACGAACCATTCTGGCGCGGCGGCAGGTTGATTTCGCCAAAGCCGGTGCGCGGTCCGGAGGACATCAAACGCAGGTCGTTGGAAATTTTCGAAAGCGTTGCCGCGCAGGATTTTAAAATGCCGGAAACATAGACAAACTCGTCCAGATTCTGCGTTGCATCCACCAAGTCATCTGCCTGCGACAAGGAAAGACCGGTGATGTCTGCAATGTTTGCGACGATTTTTTCTATGTAGCGCGCATCGGCAGTGATGCCGGTACCGACTGCTGTACCGCCCATGTTCAATCTGGAAAGCGCAGCTGCGGCATCCTGGAAACGCTTCACATCGCGCCCAACGGATTTTGCGTAGGCGCCGAAGGTTTGACCGAGACTGATTGGTACGGCATCCTGCATTTCGGTTCTGCCCATTTTCACGATATTTTTAAAGGCTTCTGCTTTCTTTTGCAGTGTGTTTTCCAGCTGCATCAGCGCGACATGTGCTTGATTGAGCAGGCGGATAACGGCAATCTTGCCTGCGCTCGGATACACATCGTTTGTTGATTGACCGCAGTTGACGTGGTCGTTTGGGTGCACGATGGAATAGTCGCCCTTTTGTCCGCCCAACAGCTCGATGGCGCGGTTTGCCAGCACCTCGTTTGCATTCATATTCAGTGAGGTACCTGCACCGCCCTGAATGGTGTCGACGATAAACGCATCGGCGAATTTGCCGTTTAATACTTCGTTACCGGCGCGGATAATTGCGTTTGCAATGCGCGCATCTAACACGCCGACCTCTGCGTTGGTCATTGCGGCAGCGATTTTGATTTCGACAATGCTTTTAATAAACTGCGGATGCACGCGCTGACCTGTGATATTAAAATTTTCGTGAGCGCGCATAGTCTGCACGCCGTAGTATGCATCGATTGGCACCTGCATTGTGCCGATTGCGTCCTTTTCTAATCTGTACCCTTCACTCATTTTAAACACCACTCGTAAAATATGGGTTGATTATAACACCGGCGTATGGTATAATCAAATATATATTCAAACATAACTGTTATAGTTTCAAAATTATAAATGGAGGTGGGCGACTTGTTTAAGAACAGAGCCTATGTGCTGGAGGTATATAAAGAGCAGAGCTTTTCTGTTGCGGCAAAGAATTTGTATATCTCGCAGCCGTCTTTGAGCGCGAGCATAAAAAGAATAGAGGACAAGGCGGGTGCGCCGTTTTTTAATCGAGCGACCACGCCGATTACGCTTACGGAAATCGGTGAGCAATATGTACAGTGTGCACATGAAATCGATAAAATTGAGGCGGGCTTTCATAGCTTTGTGCATGACCGTCTGAATTTGATTAAAGGCGAAGTAAAAATCGGCGGCAGCAGTTTGTTTTCTTCGTATATTTTGCCGCCGGTCGTTTCGGCGTTTAATGCGCAGTATCCGCATATTGAATTGGATATTTATGAGGGCAGTACAAAGCATCTGATGTCGCTTTTGCTCGATGGGGAATTAGACATCGTGCTTGACAACAGCATCATTGTCAACGAATATGTTTTTTCGCAGGTGTACCAGTCGGAAATGCTGCTGCTTGCCGTGCCGAAAAATTTGTATTATGATGAGAAAACGGCGCTGACGGTAGGGGATATTCAAAGCGGACTGCACCGCGCCGAGGACACGCCTTGCGCAGAGCTTGAAAGCTTTTCTGCGCTGCCGTTTATTTTCTTAAAGCAGGAAAACGATACGGGCAAGCGTGCAAAGCAGCTTTGCAAAAAGCACGGCTTTACGCCGAATGTGCTTTTCTCGCTCGACCAGCAGGTGACGGCGTACAACATCACATGTACGGGTATGGGCGTAAGCTTTGTGTCCGACACATTGATTGCGCATTTGCACGAAACGCCGAATGTGGTATATTACAAGCTTTCGGATGCGGAAATTCACAGAGATTTATATTTTTATGTGAAAAGCAACCGTTATTTGAGTACAGCATGCAAAACCTTCATTGAAAGTGCACTGAAGCAAGAAGGCGAAGCGCTGAAATAAAGGAGAACTTCTTTTATGAAACGAATTGCAGCGGGTATTCTGGCACATGTAGATGCCGGAAAAACAACTCTGTCTGAGGGATTATTATATTGCGCGGGCGAAATTCGAAAGCTCGGGCGCGTGGATACGCAAAACACATTTTTGGATACGGATGAGATGGAGCGCCGCCGCGGTATTACCATTTTTTCAAAGCAGGCGGTTTTGAATGTGGACGATGCCGTGATTACGCTTCTGGATACACCGGGGCACATCGACTTTTCTGCAGAGGCGGAGAGAACATTGCAGGTGCTCGATTATGCGGTTTTGGTTATCAGCGGAACAGACGGCATCCAAAGCCACACGACCACGCTTTGGAATTTACTTTCAAAGCACCGTATTCCGACATTTGTGTTTATCAACAAGCTCGACTTAGCGGGCGCAGATTATTTGGGCGTGATTGAAGAGTTAAAAAGCAGCTTTGAAGAAAACTTTATTGATTTTACGGATACAGATGCTGAACGGCTTAACGAAAACCTCGCGATGTGCGATGAAACCCTGATGCAGGAGGTTTTGGAGGAAGGCGCGGTGCGCGAGGAAAGCGTTGTGCGCGCAATTAAAAGCCGCCATGTGTTTCCTTGCTTTGGCGGCGCGGCGCTGAAAATGGAGGGCGTGGAGTCGTTTTTAAAGGCGTTTGCGCGCCTGACGCATCAAACAAAGCCGCTTGCCGGCTTCGGCGCACGCATTTTCAAAATCGGTACGGATGAGCGCGGTCAGCGCTTGACGCATTTGAAAATTACCGGCGGTGCGCTCAAGGTAAAAAGTATGATTGCTACCGGGGTGGATTTTGATGAAAAGGTCAACGAAATCCGCATTTATTCGGGGGATAAGTATAAAAGCGTTGATGAGGCAGAGGCAGGGTGTGTCTGCGCTGTGACCGGACCGAAGCAGTCCTATGCAGGGCAGGGGCTTGGCTTTGAGGAAAATGCGGACAAGCTGACGGCGGAGCCGATTTTTAACTATCGCATTATCCTGCCGCAGGGCGTGGATGCCGCGGCGGCGCTTGCGCAGCTAAAGCAGCTCGAGCAGGAGGAAACCCAGCTCGGCATTGTGTGGAACGAGCATTTAAAGGAAATTCAGCTCCGCTTGATGGGCGAAATTCAGCTTGAGGTCTTAAAGCAGATGATATTCAAGCGCTTTGGTATGGAGGTCGAATTCGAGCAGGGCAGAATCGTGTATAAGGAAACAATTGAAAATACGGTCGAGGGCGTGGGGCACTACGAGCCGCTGCGCCACTATGCAGAGGTGCATCTGGTATTAGAGCCGCTGCCGCGCGGCGCCGGGCTGCATTTTGCAGCAGAGGTCAGCGAGGATGTGCTCGATAAAAACTGGCAACGGCTTGTTTTAACGCATTTGATGGAAAAGCCGCACATCGGCGTGCTGACCGGTTCGCCGGTGACGGATATGAAAATTACGCTAAGGGCAGGGCGCGCACATTTAAAGCACACCGAGGGCGGCGATTTTCGCCAGGCGACATATCGCGCGGTGCGCCACGGCTTGCGCAGTGCAAAAAGCGTTCTCTTAGAGCCGTACTACGATTTTATTTTAGAGGTGCCGGTGGATAATGTCGGCCGCGCAATGACGGACTTGGACCGTATGGGTGCAAGCTTTGCGATGCCGCAAACGCGCGGTAATGTCACGAAGATTGAAGGCAATGTCGCCGCAGATGCCATTCGGAATTATCAAAAGGAGCTTGTCGGCTATACGCACGGCGCAGGCAAACTTTCGTGTAAATTCAGCGGCTACGATGTTTGCAAAAATCCGGAAGCGGTCATCGAGCAGATTGGCTACGATTGCGATGCTGATTTGGAAAATACGGCGGATTCCGTATTCTGTAGTCACGGTGCAGGCTATGCCGTAAAGTGGGATGAAGTGACGGCGCATATGCATTTAGACAGCGTATTAAAGCCGAAAAGGGCAGAGGCAGAAGCGGTGCAAACCGTGCGCAGCGGCGGCGTTCTGGCAAGCGACAGCGAGCTTTTGCGCATTTTCGAGCGCACCTACGGCAAGGTGGAGCGTAAAATCCCGCAGCAGGCGGTGCGTTATACGGCAAAAACAGCCGAATACAAGCCGGCGAAGGCGAAAAAACAGCCGGAAGAGTCGTATTTGCTTATCGACGGCTACAATATTATTTTTGCGTGGGACGATTTAAAAAAGCTTGCGCAGGACAGCTTAGAGGCGGCGCGCAATGCGTTAATTGAGCGGATTTGTGCCTATAAGGTGTTTAAGGCATACGAAATTATCATCGTTTTCGATGCGTATAAGGTGAAGGGCAACCGCGGCGAGCTGGAGCGGATTAACGGCATTACGGTTGTGTACACCAAGGAGTCGCAGACGGCGGATGCGTATATCGAAAAGGCGGTCAAGGAGCTGAGCCGTAGCTACAAGGTGACGGTTGCCACCTCGGACGGCCTGGAGCAGATGATCATTTTCGGCAGCGGCGCTTACCGTATGCCGGCGCGCATTCTCTTAGAGGATGTCGAGCGCGTGGAGGCAAGCGTTATGCAGATGGTCGAGCAGTACAACTTAAATGTTGAAACCTCGGACTATTTAAAGGTACTGGAAAGAAAGCTAAAGGAATTGGAAGTTGAGGAGTCGGTATGAAAAAGAAAGAATTGCAAGACGATTGTGCAAGGGTTATCAAAATTAGTGGTGATGCATTGTATGAACTGATTTGTGAGCATTTTGGCGATAAGCTGGAAGCGTATATGGATGCGGAGCCGACACAAGTTATGCAGTATTGCGGTAT
>JAFQPV010000190.1 GCA_017411585.1 Clostridia bacterium
TGTCGTAAAGGTAATTCACCGCTGCATCTGCCACCGCATCATCGTCAAAAGCACCTAACTGTAGCCTTACTTGGTTACTTTCAGTATAATCCTTTTTGCGCTTTCTGTCCAGTGGAAATGTGGTTTCTAAATTGTTTTTTTGATACATATTTTTCATCCTTTCAAAAGTTTTTCTTAATTATACCAATAAAACAAGCTCCACTACTATCAATCCGCAAACAAAAAAGGGCGATTCGTGAATCGCCCCTACAATGTTGCCCGGAATTTATATACATATTCCAACCAATATAAAAAGCGGGATTTTGGATGCAGTGCAAGGCAGAAAGGCCGGCACAATACCCCAACAGAATAAAAAAAGAGGGATTTTTGCTGCAGTGCAAGGCAAAAAGGCTGACACAGTACTCTTGTACGGGTCAGCCCTTGTAACACAGTAAAACCAACATAAAAAGAGGAAAATTTGCTGTAAGACGCGGCGCAGCAGCAGGCACAGTACTCTTGTACGGGCCTGCTGCTGCAACAAAGTATTACACAAATTTTACCTTTTTATTATTTGATGTCCATTGCAAAGACCTTGTATGTATCACTGCCCCAAGTCTCTTTTAAAACAAGCTTAATCTTGGTCGCTTTCACATTAACCTGATGCTTCACCATACGCTGACAGTTGTCGGTTTCGCTTGCCAGAACAACCTCGCCGTCCGGAGTTTCAGCAATCAAATCGTAGGACTTCATCATTTCGTACGGCAGGAAGTATTTGTTCATTTTGAGCGGACGGTTGTGCGGCATATTGTCGTATTTGCGCGGCAGATTACTGTCAAAAATAAGACGGATTTCGGAAATCTGCTCCGGCGCATCATAGGCAAACTCAATCACATCACCCTGCTTACCTTCGTAGCCGTGGCGCTCTTCGCCGTAGTCACGGTCCATACCCTCGCGCACAATCGGGTGGTTGACCTTTGCTTTCATCGTCAGTTCACTGCGCTCACGCTCAATAAACGGAATCCAGCAATCATCATAGAGAAGCTGCTGCTGCAGTGTATGCACATCAATGTCGCGGATTGCCTTGTTTTCATTTACAGCAAGGGCAACGGCTGTGCCGACTGCCTGACCAATCACAGAACAGGTTGCCATAACACGCGTTGCGGAAAGCGCGGCGTGGGTCGTAGAGATGTTACGACCTGCAAACGCGAGGTTTTCAATATTTTTAGAGTACAGGGATCTGAACGGAATACCAAACGGCGACGGTGCCGGATGGAACACATTCGGATGCCCCTTGTCTGCAAAGCCGCCCGGGGTATGGTCGTCCATTGTCCAGCCGCCATAGGCTACGATATCGTCAAACTTGCCCTGCGCAAGCACATCGTTTTCATTTAAAATATAGTCGCCCACATAACGGCGGCTTTCGCGCTTGCCCGGCAGGATGCCAATCCAATCCATTTCCCAGTTTTCCACGCCGTGGTCGCCGCGGTTTTTCATATGATCCCATACGCCATAGGCAATCTTTAACAGCTCGTCGCGCATCTCTTCGGTATCGTGGATGCTATCGTTTTCGCCGCCGAGCTCAATCCACCAGTAGTTGGTGATTTCATCGTGCGGACGGTTGGCAAGCTCTTCGTCTGTTTCATAAACATGTGCCCATTTCGGTGCAACGAATTTCTTCGGCGAATCGGTTTCGCGAATCTGGAACAGACAGCTCATACCCATGGTCTTTTTGTCTGCCACCTTCGGACCGATGGTCTCGTTAAACTCGGCATTCGCCTCGCGGCCTACGCGGAATTCCGCACCGGTCAGCGGTGCAAGCACGCTGTCGCCCGAGCAGTCGGCAAAGAACTTCGCGCGGACGGTGTGGTGTGTTTCCGTTGTGGTCTGATAGCCCGTTACGGACACAATTTTATTGCCGTCCATCTCCACGGAAGAACAAGCGCAGTTCATAATCATGGTGATGTTGTCTTCAAAGCGCACCTTCTCGTAGAGAACGGTGTCCCAGATATGGAAGTTCTGATTCAAGTTTCTATGATAGTTTTCGAGCATACATTCTTCGACGATACCGGTTTCGCGGTCGTATTCGCCGTTGGCGCCGCAAATCCACATACGCACCTCGCTCGAGGCGTTACCGCCGAACATCGGTCTGTCCTGCATGATGGCAACCTTGATGCCATGGCGTGCAGCTGACACTGCCGCACAAAGACCCGACATACCGCCGCCGACAACGCATAAGTCTACATTGTGTTCTTTTCTGAGCATACAAATGCCTCCCTACCAATATTTTCAGTTTCATTATATACCTAATTTCAAATTTGACAATATAAAATAATGCACAGTTTGCATTTTGGGAGAGAATTATGATATAATACTGTAGGGCGCTGCATTTGTGCGCGCCATCAACATCGTAGGGAACGGCGCTTGTCGACGTTCCGTTTGTTTCGTTTCATATTGATGGTGCGTCGAAATCGCCGCACCCTACAAGCACAATCCTCAACCAACATAAAATGTGGAAATTTTGCTGTCGTAGGGGACGATGCCCACATCGTCCCGATGATTCCCATCAGAATTTACGGGCGGATGTAGGCATCCGCCCCTACGGTGTATGCGCGAGCATTTTAACGAAGCAATGCGCCTAATTTACCATTTTACACTAAGGATAGGAGATTAAATATGTATAATTACATCTTATTTGATTTGGATGGAACACTCACCGACCCAAAGGAGGGCATCACCAAATGCGTACAGTATGCACTTGCTGCGTGCGGAATTGATGAGCCGAATTTGGACAATCTGCTTTCGTTTATTGGGCCGCCGCTGGTGGACGAATTTATGCGCGTATACGGTTTTTCGAAAGAAAAGGCAGAATTTGCACTGGCAAAATACAGAGAGCGCTTCCCGGCCAAGGGGCTTTACGAAAACAAAATCTATCCGGGCGCGGCGCAAATGCTTGCTGCTTTAAAGCAAAGCGGCAGAAAAATCGCGCTTGCAACCTCGAAGCCGCAGCCGTACGCGGAAAAGATTTTGGAGCACTTTAAAATCAAGGACTATTTCGATGTCATCGTCGGCGCGACATTTGACAGTAAGCGAAACGACAAGGCAGATGTTGTTGCCGAGGTTTTAAAGCAGTTCGGCATCACCGATGCAGACAAGGCAAGCGTGATTATGGTCGGCGACCGCAAGCACGATGTGCTCGGCGCAAGCAAAAACGGGATTAAAACCGTCGGCCTCCGCTTAGGCTATGCCGAGCCGGGCGAGCTGGAGGAAGCCGGCGCGATTTATATTGCAGATGATATTGCGGATTTGGAAAACTATTTGCTGAACACGAAATAACTTTGTAGGGGCGATTCACGAATCGCCCTTTTATTTTTCAAAATTTTTGCGAATTTTCAAATAAATTTTGCCATTGTAATGTACGCAAAACCAATTTACAATACAGCTGTAAACCATTAAAAAAAAAAAAAACGAGGTGTTACTATGAATTTCAAATTCCCGAAGGACTTTTTATTCGGCGCAGCTTCCTCTGCCGTGCAGATTGAAGCCGGTGTCGGCGAAGGCGGCAAGGGCGCAGATGTACTTGACTACTACTGGACACTCTATCCGGAAAAATACGGTCAGGCTGACCCGAGCAAGGCAGCAGACTTTTACCACAAGTATCCGGAAGATATCAAAATGATGAAGGAGCTCGGCCTTAAGGCGTTCCGCTTCTCGATTTCGTGGTCGCGTATTTATCCAAACGGCATGGAGGACGGTCCGTGCCAGGCAGGTATAGACTACTATTCCGATATGATTGATAAGCTCATCGAAGCCGACATCGTTCCGTTTTTCGACCTCTGGCACTGCGATATGCCTGCCTGGGTGATGGAAAAGGGCGGCGTGCTCAGCCCGGATTTCGGCGACTGGTTTGCAGAATATGCAAAAACCTGCTTTACGGCATTCGGCGGCAGAGTGCAGTATTGGTCGACGGTCAACGAGCCGAATGTCAATGTTATGGCGGCATATGCCTGGGGCATCACCGCGCCGTTTGAAAAGGACATCGCGCGCTCTGTTTTGGCTTGCCACAATATGGTGCTTGCCCACTTCAAGGCAGTTAAGGTGTTCAGAGAATTAAACATTCCGGGCAAAATCGGCTTTGTAAACCATGTGCAGCTGGCATACGGTCTTACATTAAGCGAAGAGGACCAGGCGGCAGCTGAGCGCAACATGGGCTTTTACTCCAACTGGTTTAACGATGCGATGTTGCTCGGTCACTATCCGGAAAGCGTTGTACACTATCCGTACCTGGCTGACCATCTGCCGGAAAACTACCAGAAGGAGCTCGATGACAACTTCATCGCGTGCGACTTTTTCGGCATCAACTACTACAGCTCGTCTGTCGTAAAATACGAAAAGAATGACATTCTCGACTACAAGATTTACACCGACTATCTCCCAAAGGATGACTACGGCTTCACCGTAAATCCGCAGGGTATTTATGACACCATTATGTATGTGCAAAACCGCTACCCGGGCATCGAGCTTGCGATTACCGAAAACGGCATCAGTAAAGCGAGAACCGGCAATTACGAAGAAGAGCTCGATGATGACTACCGTGTCAGCTACCTGCGTGAGCATCTGCGCGGCGTTGCACGTGCAATTGAGGCAGGCTCTCCGGTTGTAGGCTATTTCCATTGGACGCTGATGGATACAAATGAGCTGTATGTCAACGGCTATTCGCACTTGTTCGGTCTTTTGCAGGTGCGCTTTGATAAGCCGACGCTTGACCGCGTACCGAGAAAGAGCTGGTACTATTATCAGCAGATTATCGCTAAGGGCGAGGTAAACTGATAATAAAATCGTTCTCTAAAACGAATTAATTGACAACACATACATATTTATGTAAAATAGATTCAAGGCTATATTGCCTTGAATCTATTTTTTAGGGGGAATATTTATGAACAGAGCAGAACTAAAAGCAAATGCAAAACAGCAAATCAAAGGCAACATCGGCATATTATTTGCAATCGCATTACTTGCCATTGCCATCATCTTTGCGGTAAATCTCATTCCGATTGTCGGCACACTTGCGCTGGCTTTGGTAATTTCGCCTGCCCTTTCTCTTGCGCTTATCACAATTTATTTAAATTTAACCAAGGGCATTAAACCGCAGATTGCCGACCTTTTTAATCAATTTAACAGCTTTTGGCCTGCGTTTAAAGCAACGTTTTTTGTCGGTCTTTTCACCATGCTTTGGAGTCTTCTGCTTTACATCCCGGGCATCATTAAAGCACTGTCCTATTCCATGACAATGTACATTCTTGCTGAAGACCCGACAAAACCGGCACTTCAGGCCATCCGCGAATCCAAAGAAATGATGCATGGACATAAGGCAGACCTCTTTGTTTTGTATCTCTCTTTCTTTGGTTGGATTCTTCTTGGTTATCTCACACTCGGTCTGTTGTACATTTGGCTGGTTCCGTATATGGAAACAACCTTAGCAAATTTCTACAACAGTATTAAGCCACAGTATGTTTCGGATGCACCTTCCTACAGTGCAGCGTACGAAGAATAATCAAACAACACAATAAAAAGCCTTCCGTCGGCGGAAGGCTTTTTTATTATAAAATACTCTTCAAGAATTGCGGTGTTTTCGGACTTTGCGGATTATTGAAGATTTCATCCGGTGTACCTACCTCTTCAATTTCACCGTCATACATAAAGATAACGCGGTCTGCCACTTCCTTGGCAAAGCCCATTTCGTGGGTAACGCAGACCATCGTCATGCCCTCTTTTGCCAAATCCTTCATAACCGCAAGCACCTCGCCAACCATTTCCGGGTCGAGCGCACTTGTCGGCTCGTCGAAGAGCATAACCTCCGGGCTCATGCACAGTGCGCGCACGATAGCAACTCTCTGCTTCTGACCACCTGAAAGCTGCGACGGATATGCATCCGCTCTATCCTTCAAGCCAACACGGTCCAAAAGTGTCAGTGCCATTTCTTCTGCATCCGCTTTGCTCATTTTCTTAAGCTTCATCGGTGCAAGTGTCAAATTCTTAAGCACTGTCATGTGCGGAAACAGATTAAACTGCTGAAACACCATGCCCATCTTTTGACGGTGAATGTTAATATTCACCTTCGGGTCTGTAATGTCCACATCTTCAAAAAACACCTTGCCGCTTGTCGCTGTCTCCAAAAGGTTTAAGGAACGCAGAAAAGTCGATTTACCGGAGCCGGAAGGCCCGATAATTACAACCACTTCCCCGCGCTGAATTTCTGCAGTTACATTATGCAGCGCGTGAATCTTATCCCCGTAGTATTTGCACAAATTTTCCGTACGGATAATTACATTATCGCTCACTCTTACGCAACCTCCTTTCGAGAATACCCAAAAGCTTTGTAAGAATCATAACAAGCACCAGATAAATCAGTGCTAAGCTTATGTACGGGATAACCGCTGTATAGGCCTTACTTACGATAACCTGTGCCGCTTTGGTTACGTCCTGCAGGGCAATCACCGTTACGAGCGAGGTTTCCTTTAACAGCGCAATCAACTCGTTACCAAGTGCCGGCAAGATGTTTTTAAATGCCTGCGGCAGAATAATATGCCACATTGTCTGCGCATAATTTAACCCTAAACTTCTGCCTGCCTCCATCTGTCCTGCGTTAATCGACATAATACCGGAGCGCGCAATTTCTGCAACGTAGGCACCGGAATTGATACCTAATGTAATAATGGCGCACAATGTTGTCTGAAACGATGTCTTCGGCACCATAACAACAAAGCCCATAATCAACAGCTGTACCATCAGCGGCGTACCGCGAAGCACGGTAACATAAATCTTACAAATCGAGTTTAAAATGCGCAAAATGATATTTGGTTTACGCATCTGATTGTCATGTGTTGAGCGAATCAACGCTACAATCATACCAATGACAACACCAATCAAAAGCGCGCCAATGGTTACAATAAAGGTTGTTGCAAGACCGTCGGTAAAAAACTTCCAGCGATTTTCATAAATAAAAACCTGATAAAACTGGAATATGAGGCGCTGCAAGCCTTCCGGCAAAGAAGCAATCCAAGCCGGGGCACCGACAATCCATTTTGCAAACGTTAATACTGTCATTTGCCATCCCCCTTCTCAAAGAAAGAAAAGGGACGATTTAAAGCGTTTAATCCCTAAGTGAAGGCGCCCTTAAATCGTCCCTTTTTTGTTTGTGTACTAGGGTTAATTACTCAGCCTTAATGTAATTACCGATGATTTCATCGATTTTACCCTCTGCCTTCAGCTCAGCCAAAGCAGCGTTGAACTTTTCGAGCAGTTCTGTGTTTTCCTTTGCAATTGCAGCTGCATATTCTTCTGTGATGTATTCTGTTTCCAGAATCTTGAGACCTTCGTTTGCTGCAACGAATGCCTTTGCCGGCTCGTTATCGATAACAACGCAGTCTACCTGACCGTTCTGCAGTGCAGCTACTGCCAATGCACCGTTGTCATAACGTGCAACAGCATCTTCACCGTAGTCACCGGCACAGTAAATATCACCTGTTGTACCGGACTGAACGCCGATCTTCTTACCAGCCAAATCATCGATTGTTGCGATTTCAGAATCCTCAGCTACGATAACAACCTGAATGCCTGTTGCACAGGAATCAGAGAAGTTAACGGATTCAGCTCTCTCCGGTGTTACTGTCATACCTGCGAGTACAACATCAATAGAACCTGTGGATACTGCAGTGATTAAGGAATCAAACGCCATATCCTTGATTTCAAGCTCCATGCCGAGCTTTTCAGCAA
>JAFQPV010000191.1 GCA_017411585.1 Clostridia bacterium
AAATAAATCTCGAGGTTGTGTCGCCGTATTTAAACGACGAGGTCGCACCGTTGTAGTAAATCGGGAAATCGCCCGTATTGATAAAGCCCTCAATCGAGTTTGCCCAGTCGAGTCGTTCCGGCAAGGTTGTACCCGGCTTAATGCAGGATTCCAATGCGGAAATCGACTGAATGATGTCGGTTGCACTCGCATCCCAGTAGTCGGTTGTTTCAATAAAGCCGCCGTCCGGGAAAAATTCATAAAATACGTTCGGCATACCGGTCGCCGCATTATCAAGCAGATACTCGGCAATTTCCGGATAATCGGTTGCAATCGCAATCGCCAGACAGATGTTGGCTCTGTTTGCCGTCGAAGTCTGGTTGTTGCCCTTCTTCATCATTGTATTGTATGCTTCAGCGAGCTTATTTTCATACCCCTGCACGGCAATGGTTGCACCACGGTTCATCGTCATACGGAGCACATCTGCACGCTCCTCCGGCGTAAACACATCGTATGCCCAGTCATAGGAATATGCGTAAGCTGCGATGAAGTTCGCGCTCAAGAGTGCAAGGTTTTCGCTCCAATCCGGGAAGGTATCGTGTACATGCTTTAAAATTTTATAAAGCTGCTCTGCGTACTTACGCTCACCGGTTACGCCGGCAACAAACGAAAGCACATACGCCTTGATGCGGATTTCCTGGCTGGTTTCCTGAATATTACCGCGTTCGTTGACTCTGTAGGTTACCGTTGTATCTTCAGCGATGTAGTAATCTGCGGTAGATTTCACCGAGTCCCACCATACGCCGCACCAATATTCATTTTTAATCTTTTCGCGGATCTCATCCCAGTCATTTAAAATCAGTCGCGGATGCTCTTCGCGCACAATCTCGGTAAGTCCTGTCGGATTTTTTGCTTTAATTGCATCCCAGTTGATGTTGTTCTGATAGTCAAATGTAGCACCTGCTACGCTGTCCGGCGTATAGGCAACAATGTTATCCATTCTGCCCTTTGCGCCCGCATTGAGCTGCGCGGAAATCTGCATTTCCATCGTGTCCCATGCATCCGCGGTCATCAAAGCGGAAAGGTCCGAGGTGGCATATTCTGCGCCGTCAATGTATGCAACTGCTTTTTTATCGGCAAAGCTTACATCCACCTTGATATGATGCCATTTACCATCAAGATAAGGCTCTGTCGGTCTTGCCAATGTAACCGATTTTGCATTATTTTTCACATACACAATCAAGTCAAATGCCGGATTGCCCGCAAAGTCCAGCTCGTACGTCATAGTGTTCAGACGCAGATTCTTGAGCGGACGGTTAAAGCGCGGGGTATGTATCTCGCTGTCCGTATTCGCAATCGAAATAAACTGATTGCCGCCGTCCTTGCCCGGATTTACATAGGTTTTATTGCCGACAATCGACCAGTTGGTGTAGGTCATAACCTCGCCGTAGCTTTCGCAATCGTCCAGCACGATAAGATTCTGCCCTGCCGGTACGTTGATGCCCTGCTTCGGTGCAGCCTCAAAAGTGATGTTCAGCTTTTCCTCGAGTGCTTTCTGCGCAGCTTCGATGTGTTTCTGATTCGCCGGGTGCGCCGCTGTTTTGTCGCTCTGCGCCGCTGCCGCCGTAATATCATCCGTTGTTGTAAACACGATGTTATCTATGTATGTTACCAAGCCTGCATTGATGCCGCAGCCCATGATAAACTGAATCTTGGTCATGTTTGCAAACGGCTCAAATGCGATTTTCTCGCCCTTTTCGCCGCCGATGGTTGCCTGATAGGTCGAATTTGCAACATCAATGTCAATGATGACCTGATTCCAGTCAGCGGACTTTTTCGTTTTGACCGTGTGCGTGGTTACGCCATCCGAAAAGCTGAAGCTGATTGGGCTGTCGCCCTTGTATTCATAGCTTACGCGCACATTCGACAAAGCGGCCAGGTTGATGTACTTCATCAGCTTTGTACCGGAGTACGCATCCGAGAAGTTGTCAAGCTTCAGGACCTTGCCGCGCCCCTTTTCCTCGGCGCACGTAAACGTTGCAACTTCTGTATTCATCGTGACCGTGTACCAGCCGTTGACATCGTTTCTGTCCTGCGCAATCAAATCGCCCACATTCATGCTTTCAAAATCAGATAAGAAAATCACATTCCCATCCGATTTTTCTGCCGCAAGCACGCCTACCGGCAGCAGCGTGCACAAAAGCGCAATACTTAATAGTGCACTGATTCCCTTCTTCCACTTTTTCATGCTGTTTCCTCCTTGTATTTTCCCAAATCGTTTCTCAACACTTAACGACTTGTAATGTACTATTATAATTATATCCCTAAATGTTCTTCTGTTCTTGTGTAATATGGGATAAAAATATAAATATATTCCGCTTTTCATATTCCACTTTCATTATACAATATTCAACCTTAGTGCGCAATATAAAATCGTGCACAACCAAAAAGGCATCCTTGAAAAATTACCTTTCAAGGATGCTTTTCATCTTTATTTTGGTGCATCGCCGCGGTCTACCACAACCTCGTAGCCGATGCGCGCCATTCTTTCCTTCAATTCCTCCAGCATCTGTGCCGACTCTGCGCCGCTGGAAAGCTTGTTATTATACAGGGCATAGTGCGCTCTGTGCTGCTGCGGCGAAAGATTCGGCATTACAACATTTGCGCCGGCGCAAATGCCCATTTCCCTGCCCTGGGGATGAATACTGCCAAGCGCCGTTGTTGCCGGTAAAAGCACCTTTGGCAGCATCAGGCGAATGATGGCAAGCAGCTTAAGCGTCATCGTCAGGTCGCCTGCTTTAAACTGCGCAAACGGTGTGTCTTTATGCGGAATAAACGGGCCTATACCGACCATATGCGGCTCAAATCGCTTTAAAAAACGCAAATCTGCCAAAATGTTTTCCGTCGTCTGATATGGCGAACCGACCATAAAGCCCGCGCCGACCTGATAGCCGATATATTTTAAATCCTCTAAGCACTTCTTGCGCGTTTCAAGCAGCATCCCCTGCGGGTGCAGCTTTTGATAGTGTGCGCTGTCTGCCGTTTCGTGGCGCAAAAGATAGCGGTCTGCACCTGCATCATACATCGCTTTATAGCTTTGGTAGCTGCGCTCGCCGAGCGAAAGCGTAATCGCGCATTCGGGATAGCGTTTTTTCATTTCAGAAACAACGTCACACACAAATGCATCTGTAAAGGTAACGTCCTCGCCGCCCTGCATCACGAACGTGCGAAAGCCGAGACCGTACCCCTCCTCTGCGCAAGACAGGATTTCCTCTTTATTTAGGCGGTAGCGTTCTACATCGCGGTTGGCGGCGCGGATGCCGCAATACAGGCAGTTATTTTTGCAGTAATTGCTCACTTCAATTAAGCCGCGGATGTACACCTTGTTGCCGAAATGCTGCTGGCGCACCTCGTCCGCCTTATCGTACAGATAGCAAAGCTGATTTGTATTGTTCAGATGCAAAAGCGCTTCCATTTCCGCCGTCGGCAAATCGCCGGTGGCGGCAAGCTTATCTATAATTACTTTCATTTTGATAGTCCTTTTCGTTTTTTCTATATTTTATTCTTTCTCTGCCCTATTGTCAAGTACACAAAAAAAGTGTATAATGGGATATAAAGGGAGTGAGCTTATGCAAGTTATCATTGACCGATTTGAGGGCGATTATGCCGTCGTAGAATT
>JAFQPV010000192.1 GCA_017411585.1 Clostridia bacterium
GCGTCCGTACCGCCGGACACGCCGTTGTTTGCATTGAGCGAGCAGTCGTAGTTAAACAGTTCATACTTGCCTGTCGGCACAGAGATTGCCGGTGCGTGCGGATATGCGGCAAACGGCGCCATAATTTCCTCCGGCGTACGCAGGCCGACGGAAAGGCTGTTGCATGCCTCCAAATCCACCGTGCTCGTCGTGGTCACGGAAACATCGTCAAGATAAGCATACTTTCCGCTTGCAACCGAGGTTGAAAAACGCAAAGACAGCGCCGAAATATCGCTAAACTTAATCGCGCCGCTCTGCTGCAGCGTACCGTTTACATAGCTTGCGTAGGTATCCGTTTCGAAGTTTAATACGATTTTTGCCGTGCTCCAGTCGCTGCTCTTCGCGCTTAAAAAGCCCTGCGAGGAGCTGTCTGCAAAGACAAGGTTGAAGGAAAGCGAGGCATTCTCCGTTTTAAACTTATAATTCACGGTCATATTCGTCACGCTATCATCTAAGTACAGGGACTTTAGCAGGCACGGACCGCCGTTGGAGGTGGCTGTGTTGGAATACTGTGCCACCCTGCCCTGCGTTGCATCCTCGTAAACCTTAATCTTCGAGGTGGTCGACTCGATGCGGCTCGTCCACATATTCACCGTGTCGCTCATGGTCGGTACATCGGCACCGACCGTTGTGCCGGTTTCAAAATCGTATGCAAAGAGCACCGTCTCTGCATCGGCTGCCACGACAGATGTAAGCCCAAACGGACAGGCAAGGCATATGCACAAAATCAGGCATAACAGTTTTTTCATCATTATCTCTCCTTTTTGTACTCTTTTTTGCATTTTTTTGCAATATAGTTTCTATATTGTTGCAAAACAATTACATATATGTACAGTATACCAAAATACACAATTCATGTCAATAAAAAAGAAGTGGATTTTTACATTTTTTACAAGAAAATATCTGCGTGAACGGGCGATTCGTGAATGCAATCTCCAATCAGCATAAAAAGTGAGATTTTTGATCTTGTAGGGGCGATTCACGAATCGCCCGCAAATGCCGCACAAGCGGACCGTCCGGGAGGCCGGTCCCTACGGTGTTGATTATAAGCAGCGAAGAAACTGTAATAAAAAAACACCCGGATGGGTGCTTTTTTATTACAATATTTCAGGTTCTGCAAGTATACGCATATTGATAAACGATTCAATCAGCATAACTTTAACGGAATCGAAGTTAACTTTACCCATTGTAAAGCTTACATCTTCCTGTCCCGTAATCGGGATAAGCTTCATACCGACCTGCTTTGTGCCGTCGTAGAGCACGCAAACAAGGTAACCGCTCTCCGGCGCTGCCGTAATTTCGGTTGTAAAGGCATATGCATCACCCTGCAGCTCATAGGTTGTTTTTGTTGCCGGCGTAAATACAGCCTCTGTGATTTCCACGCCATAGGCCTCGAATTCATAGACATGGATTCTGTTGATATAAGCATCGGTGTTTTCCATATAAATTTTGATGGCGGTCACCGGTTCTTCTACCGTGCAAGCTACGGTGTTGGTTCTTCTTTCGCCCGAAACCCATACAGCGTCCAGATTATCAATACTGCCGGCTTCCACCCATGTGCCGTCCTCTAAGCGAACACTGTAAACCAGCTTTTCCATGACCGAGCCTTCGGCAAAGCGTCTGTCCGCAATCACAAACTCCTTCATGCGATGCGGCGCATCCAGCTTGAAGGTGAAGGTCACATTTTGCTCGGTTGTTTGCTTTACGGCAGCACTGGTGGACAAATCGCCGTCCGTCATATATGCCGGAATATAGCTTGTGCCCATCGTTTTATCCGCCGAAACGAGCTTACCGAGCACCGTGTTATACTTGGAAACCTCGTCGTTGACATCCACGCGGTTAAAGGTATAGGTTGTGCCGTTTAAAGCAAAGCTTGCCTGCTCATTTGTTTTCGTTACTGCTTCGCCGCTCGATACGCGCACCGGCGGCATCACCTCGTCAAACGGAATATAGTATTCCGTCTTTTCGGTGCTGAACGCATCAAAGAATCTGCCGTTTATAAATACAGTCGTGTTTAATTCGTTATACACCGCCTGCTTTGCTTCTGCAGTATACGTCGGCAGCTTGTCTGCAAATACATAAAGGCCGTTATCCTCTTTGCGCAGCTGCATACCGAGCGCACCGGCAAGTGCAGTTGCCTGCACATACATTACACCGTCTTTTGTAACAATGCCTTCCGTAATTGTGTTGGTTACGGCATTTCTTGTTACGCTGAAGCTTCCCTCTGCGATTGCCGTTTTTGCATAAATCAGCTCTGCCGCACGCTCTGCCGGCACATACAGCACGCCGCCTTCCTCGTAC
>JAFQPV010000193.1 GCA_017411585.1 Clostridia bacterium
GAAGGTGTGGAACACCGCTGCCAAATCCACGCAGTAGCGTGTTAAACGGCTCGGCTCATACGCAAGCGCAGCAACCTCGATTTCCTGCGGCAGGTCAGCAAGCTTTTTCATAAGCTCAAGCTCCTGCGGCTCGCCAAGGAGGCTTAAATCAATCTCGCTTGTCGGCAGTACCTCTACGCCCTCACTTGCCAGAAGCGAAAGGATGCTGCACATTCTCGCATGCGCATACTGTACATAATATACCGGGTTTTCGCTCGATTCCTCTACTGCCAAATCGAGGTCAAATACCATATGGCTGTCTGCCTGGCGCATATTAAAGAAGAAACGCGCTGCATCCACACTTGTATCCTCCAAAAGGTCATTGAGCGTTACCGCCTTACCGGTACGCTTCGACATTCTTACGATTTCGCCGTCCTGCATCAGGCGCACGAGCTGCATAATCACAACGTCGAGCTTATCGCCGTCAATACCGATGGCACCGAGGGCGTTCTTCATACGTGCAACGTGACCGTAGTGGTCTGCACCCCAAATGTTAATCGCCTTGTCAAAGCCGCGCTCTTCAATCTTGTTTCTATGGTACGCAACATCGGCTGCAAAATACGTCGGAATACCGTTTGCACGAACGAGCACTTCGTCCTTTTCTTCGCCAAAATCCGTCGCCTTAAACCAAAGTGCGCCATCTTTTTCGTAGGTGTGTCCGTTTTCAACAAACAGATTGATGGTTTCCTTTACTGCGCCGCTGTTATGCAGACCGCTTTCTCTAAACCAAATATCGTAATAAATTCTGTACTTTTCCAAATCCGTCTTGAGCGCATCAATATTTAACTCAAGTGCATAAGCAACGAGTGCATCCTTGCGTTCCCGTTCGTCCGCCGCAACGTACTTATCCCCGTTGATTTCGGCAAAGTTTGCCGCGTGCACCTTAATATCCTCGCCCTGATAGCCATCTTCCGGGAATGCAATTGCATCCTCGCCCTTGAAAATCTGCAGATAGCGTGCATTTAACGAGTTTGCAAACTTCTCAATCTGATTACCGGCATCGTTAATATAAAACTCGCGCGTAACATCATAGCCTGCCCACTCCAAAAGTGCTGCAAGACAGTCGCCAAGTGCGCCGCCGCGCGCATTACCCATATGCATCGGACCGGTCGGGTTTGCGGATACGAATTCCACATTATAACGCTTGCCCTGACCCAGGTTGATTTTACCGTAATCGTTCTGCTTTTCCTCGATTTCAGCTAAAACCGGATACAGCCAGGACTTATCTAAGTAGAAGTTGATAAAGCCTGCACCGGCAACCACGCACTTTGCGATATTTGTGCCCAAATCCAGCTTGGAAACAATCGCCTCTGCAATGGCGCGCGGCGGCTGACGCAGTGCTCTTGCAAGCATCATTGCCACGTTGGTGGAATAGTCGCCGTTTGCCTTTTCACGCGGCTCCTCAAGCTGGATTTCCACCGGAAGCTCGCCCTCGCCGTAGGCAGCGTGGTACGCGTTTTCAATTTTTGCCTTTAAATCCATTCTCAGTTGTTCAATCAGTGCCATGTCTCTATTTCCTTTCAAATCTCATTTGTAATTTCTATAATCATCTTTGCATTCGAGGGGTTGCCGCCGAGCAAAAGGTCATACCAAAGCTCAATACTGCCGCCCTCGCTGTCTACGTCTACAAAAATGCGCTCCGTTGTTACCTGCATATCAATGTCGCCGTATTCTATACCGTAGTTTGCATTGTGTGTGTAGCCGTTTTTAAACACCATACACGTCTCCACTGCGCCGGTGTGTGTTACCGTCACACTGTT
Organism: Clostridia bacterium; assembly: GCA_017411585.1. Lineage (GTDB taxonomy): Bacteria > Bacillota > Clostridia > UBA1381 > UMGS1253 > RGIG2041. The sequence continues at coordinate 1,800 of JAFQPV010000193.1, forward strand.
TACATCCACAACCACCTTTGTGCGACACGCCTGCTCTTTGTTGTCATACTCAAGCACATATGTACCGTTTTCTTTATAATAAATGCCGTCCGCTGTCGTATCCGTTCGAAGTGTATCTCCGTCGGTCACGATTTTAGAAATCATACGGACCTTTACATCAGTATTTGTCGATGTCAATTTTACTCACCATGCCCTCTATCTTACTTTGCAAAAACAAGCCGCCCAAGGCCTCGAAATTGTCCACCTCGTCGCTGACAAAATACCTGCAGCTGCCGCCGGTTTGTTTATCGGATGCAATGTCCATCTCCGAAAGCAAGCCTTTAACGCGCTTTGCCATCGCCTCACCAACGTCGATAAGACTAACGCCATCGCCGAGTACATCCGCAATGGTATTTCGAAGCAGCGGATAATGTGTACAGCCCATAATCAGCGCATCTGCGCCGCTGTCTTGTACATCCTCCAAATATTCCTCTGCTACCAGGTGCGCAACCTCGCTATCGAGATGACCATTCTCCACAAGCGGTACAAACAAAGGACACGCCTTCGAATACACCTGCGTTTCAGGGCTGATGCTTTGAATTACGTTTTTATAAGCATCGCTTTTCACGGTCGCCGACGTTGCAATCACGCCGATTTTACCGCATTTTGTCTTGGAAAGCGCACTTTTAGCCGCTTCCTCCAGCACGCCGAGCACCGGCAGGTCAAACGTATCGGTCAAATGCGGCAATGCAACCGCACTCGCCGTACCGCACGCCGCCACAATCATTTTTACGTCGTGACTTAAAAGAAAACGGATGTCCTGCGTTACATATTTAAGAAGTGTTTGTTTCGAGCGCCCACCATACGGCACACGCTGCGTATCACCAAAGTAAACGATGTCCTCGCCGGGCAGCATTTCGCGTAATTTCTTCACCACAGTCAGCCCGCCCAAACCGGAATCAAAAACACCAATCGGTCTGTTGTCCATAGTCATCCTCACTTTAACATAGTCTATTCTTTATTTTACTCCTTTTTCCCTGTTTTGGCAAGCAAAACTTGCAGAATTGCCTACTTTGTAACAAATTCGAAAACAAAGTTGATCGTAAAGTTGATAGTAGTAGACCTAAATTTTCAGGTATAATGGGCGCAGAGGTGATAAATATGAATGAAATGAGCGGTTACATTAAACTGCACAGAAGCTTTAAAAACTGGGAATGGTATCAGGATACCGCCGCCAAAAGTGTGTATTTGCATCTGATACTGTCAGCAAATTATACCGAAGATGTGTGGAAAGGCATCACATTAAAATGCGGTCAGCTGATTACAAGCACGCTACGGCTTTCCGAAACGCTTGGGTTAAGCGTACAACAAATACGTACCGCACTAAACAAACTGCAAAAAACAGGCTACATCACAATCGAGACAACAAACAAATACAGCCTGATAACCGTTGAAAATTGGGAGATTTATCAAGGTGGTCCCGTTGCATCCACATACAGACCGGCAAGCAAACTGACACATAAACCACAGCCACAGCAACAACAGTTAAAGAATATAAATAATATAAAAAATAAAGAATTTAAGAAGTCGGAATATGCTGCGCAAAAAGCAACGTCAAACGCTGCGCAAAGCATAAACGGCAGTGACAAGTATGATTATGAGCTGCTGCGCATTAAATCCAGTGAGCGCATTCGCCGGATTATCAATGATGAAAATCTTGCGATATAAAAAACGTAGCTAAGCGCACATACAAAACTTTTAACACCTTTGTAGGGCGCGTGCCTATGTGCCGCGCCGCAAACATAGCTACGTATGGCGGAACTTGCGATGTAACAAAAAAAGCGGACAGCTAATTTGCCATCCGCTTCACACTTAGTTTTCTGTACTTACCAAATTAGAACGCTTTAAACCGAAGTACACCGCCGGTGTTACAATCGCCGTAATGATGATTTCCGGCACCATATACAGTCCGTTATAGAACACGGAGTATATAACCGCCAGGCCTGCGCCGGAGAAGGTCTGCATAATGGTTTCGCCGATGGCATAAAAGCCCTCCTGCGTAAAGAACCATTCTGCCCATGCACCAAAGAAGATTGCACCGGACACGATGTGCACAAAATAGCGAAGCGCAAGCGCAAATACCGCGCCGAGTGCAATCGCCCAAAATTCGCTCTTTATGCGCTTTTTAAACACGCCGCCGAAGCCGATGACGGTGTAAGCAATTACATAGTCTAGCAGACATACGCAAACCGCTTGCCACAGAACCATC
>JAFQPV010000194.1 GCA_017411585.1 Clostridia bacterium
CAAGGTTTCCGGCAATGTCAACGATGCGATTACAAACGCATTTAAGATGCCGGAAATGAGCTATCAGGTGATGGAGCTGGTGGAAAAAACGATGGCGTACACCAAGGAGTACATGGGTGCATCCGATGCTTCGCTCGGTACAATGCGCCCGGACAACGCCACAGCGATTATTGCGCTGCAGAAGGCAACCACCGCACCGCTGGAATTAAACAAGCTTGCATTTTACCAGTTTGTCGAGGACTATATTCGTATTTTCATCGACATCATTACCACGTGCTATGGCTTGCGTGAGGTCAGCTACACCGCGCCGGATGGCGCACAGGTGCAGACAAGCTTTGATTTTGCGCTGCTGAAGGATTTGATGTTTGACTTAGAGGTCAACATCGGCGCAAGCGCGTACTGGTCTGAAATCACGCAGGTGCAGACGGCGGACAACCTGTTTAACAAGGGTGTTATTGCCGACCCGGAGGTGTATTTAGAATCCATCCCGGAGACGTATGTGAAAAACAAGCAAAGCATTTTAAATGCAATTCGTGAAAGCAAAAATGCGGCGCAGGCGAAAACCACGCAGGCGCAGTAAGAAAGGAAATGAGACGATGTTTGAGAAAACCAATCAGACGGAGACGAACACCACAGAAGTAGAGGCCGCATTTGAAAGCGGTCTGGATGCAGATGCTGCGGCAGATGCACCAAGCGAAGCGGAGGCACAGGAAGAACAGGCGCCGCCTGCGGAGCAGAAGTACACGGTCAAGTACAACGGCAAGGAAGTGGATTTAACATTAGATGAGCTCAAAACCAGGGCGCAGATGGGGATGAATTACGACCATGTCAAGGCAGAAAATGACCGAATCAAAAACTCGCAGCTTTACAAAACGCTTTACGGTATGGCGCAAAGAGAAGGCGTCAGCTTAGAGGAATACGGCAAGCGCATTGCGGCGCAAAGCCGGCAGGCACGTATAGACAGACTGGAAAAGAGCGGTATGCAGCCGGAGGCGGCAAAACGCTATCTCGATATGGAAACGCAGATGGAAACGGCAAAAGCCGAGGCGGCAAGAAAGCAGCCGTATTTAGACTTTGTGCGAAAGTTTCCCGATGTGCGACCGGAGGATATTTCTGATGCCGTTTGGGAGAGATTTCACGAGACGGGCAGCTTAATCGGCGCGTACACCGAGGCGGAAAATGCAAAGCTGAGAGCACAAATCAAAACAATGCAGCAAAATGAGGAGAATGCGCAGCGCGCCATCGGCTCGCTTGCAAATGACAGGGCGGCGGCGCACACTGACGCATTCTTAGAAGGACTGTTAGGAGGATAAAAAATTATGGCAATCAATTTAGCAACAAAATATGCACAGAGAATCGCAAATATGTACACACTCGGTTCGCTCGTAGCGGACAAGGCATCGAACGAATGGGATTTTTCCGGCGTAAAGTCGGTTAAAATCTACACACCACAGACCGTAGAGCCGGTCGATTACAACAGAAGCGGCACCAGCCGTTACGGCACACCGGCAGAAATGGCAGACGTAGTTCAGGAGCTGTCCATGCGCCAGGACAAGAGCTTTTCGCTCATCATCGACAAGGGCAACAACAACGAGCAGGCAATGGCAAAGAATGCCGGCAAGATGCTCAAGCTGCAGACGGATGAGCGTATGGTACCGATGGTCGATAAGTATGCGCTTGCACAGTTTGTACAGTGTGCAGGTACGGTAAAGGGTATGGCAAAGCCGACCAAGTCGAGCATTATTTCCGCTATTTCCGATGCGGCGCAGGCACTTGATGATGCGCGCGTACCGATGAATGACAGATATTTGTATCTGTCCGGCGAGATGTATTCTCTCGTGAGAACCTCCGGCGAATTTTTAGGTCTGGAGTCGCTCGGTGAGAAGGCACTTGCCAAGGGTATTGTCGGCGAAATTTTCGGCGCGAAGATTGTAAAGGTGCCGACAGATTATCTGCCGAAGAACACCTTCTTTGTGCTCACACATAAAAATGCGGTGCTCGTACCGTACAAGATTCGTGATGCAAAGCTCCATCAGGACCCGCCGGGTATCTCCGGTGCACTTTTGGAGGGCAGAAGTAACTTCGATGCGTTCGTTATCGGCGCACGCTGCGGCGGCGTATATGCCGCTGTGCTCGAAGGCGAAGTGACTGCCATTCCGGAAATCAGCATTTCCGGCACGAATGCAAGCATCACTTGCGCAACAGGCGGTGCAGATATTTACTACACAACAGACGGCACAGACCCGAGATATTCGGATACTGCCGTGAAGTATGCGGATGCATTTACTGTAGAGGCAGGCTCTGCGGTGAAGGCATATGCAATCAAAGCTGACGGCTTTGCGTCTGCAGTCGCAGAGGCGTAACTCAAACCTGCTGCCGCAAGCAAAACTGCTTGCGGCAGTTTTTGGAGGTGAACAAATGACAGTTTTAGAGTTATATAATACGGCGCTGGCGCTGTTAAACGAGGTAGACACGGATGCAAAAGACTATCCGAAGCTCAAAATTCCGTACATTAACCTATTGTTGGCGCAGTGCTTTACAACGGAGAACTGGATTCGCAAAAGCAAGGGGCTTGAAATTTTAGAAAGCATCCCTGCTGTATGCAAGGACAGCGATGCGCTTGTTTATGACGATGCCTACACGCGCGAGTGCTTGCCGTATGCGCTGGCGGCGATGCTGGCAGTAGATGAGGACCGCGAGCTTGCCAATGTATACAGCCGTATGTATGAAGCCTTGGCGGAAAAGTATTTGAAGGTATTTCACGAACCCGTTACGGATTGGTACGGGGAGGTGGAGGTATGAGGATGCAGTTTTCAAAGTCCCTTAAGGAAAGCCACACCGAGGTCACAAGGTTTTCCGGTGTGGATTACACCTGCCCGGAGGCGCAGCAGCCTCTGCATATGGCGGCGGATATGTCAAATTTGTATGTCGACAGCATGGGGTGCATCCGAAAGCGCACGGGCTATCAAAAGCTTATGCAGACAGAAGGCAGGGTTAACGGCATCTTCTGCTACACCTACAGTGTAGGTGCGCAGGAAAGAAAGCAGTATTTTGTACACGTTGGTACGGGACTGTATTTTTGTACTTTAACACAGGACGGTATGACGCTCGGTCAGTGCATTACAGACAGTCTTGCAGATCAAAAAAGCCGCAGCTTTCATTTTGGCGGTGCGCTCTATATTCTCGGTGCGGGGTACTACAAAATTATGTGGGATGCAGGCTACGGCATATTTCAGATTGGGCGCATTTGCCGTGCAGAGACGGATACGACGCAAAACAGTGTGTTTTTAACGCAGACCGTGGCAACGGAAACCGGCTTTTCCGGCACAAAAGCTTTGTTTATGAATGCGGAATGCCGCTATAAGGAAATTGAGTTTGAACACAGAAAGTATGGCTTTTCAAGCACGGAAAAACTGTATGTTGCGCCACCGAGTCTTGCGGGAAAGGTGCGCGTGGAGAGTGTGCATTATTTAGACCTGTACGGTGAGGAATTTGAGCTTGAGGACCTGCATTATAAGGTCCAGAGTGATAATCGGGGGCTGTATGTACTTTTGGCGCGCAACGATATTTATTTTGACGTGTACAAGCATTGTGCGCCGCACGTTGTGCTAACGTACAACAATTTTGTGTATACGCCGGCGAACATCATTAACCGCTCCCCGACGGGGATGGACGGAATGGACGGCGCACTGTCCGAGACGGCAAACTATGACGGCACAATATTGGAAGGGTACAATCTTGCTGCGCCGCTGCGCACAGTCGAGTTTTACAGCCCGGTTGCAGAGCGCAAGACGAGCGCTTTGCGCCTGTATTTGGAGCCGACGGCACTTGCGGGAAAGGTGATGCGTATTTATATAGACGGCGTGCTTTTACAAAAGTATACGGTGTTTCGTAACGGACATTCCGAACCTAAGGTGTGGAGCTATCAATGCCACTATGTGGATTTGGAATCTGATCTTTTGCCGGAGACGGACTGTGTGGTACGCGTGGAGTATGTATTAGATGCGCTTGATAATTCAAAAAGCGGGCACGACATAGATGCTTGCAGAGTGTTTGGCATTTTCGGCGGACAGAATGACACGCGTGTGTTTCTTGCCGGCAACAAAAACCAGCCGGCATATGATTATGCAAGCGGCCTATATGATGCGACGTATTTTCCCGATACGGGTTATACCTGTGTCGGCGCAGACCAATCGGCAATTGTGGGCTATCACAAAATCAGCGGCTACCAGGTCATTTTAAAGG
>JAFQPV010000195.1 GCA_017411585.1 Clostridia bacterium
ACCAAAACGACCGGGGTGCCCTTGTCACCGGAGCCGCTGGTAAGGTCGCACAGAGAACCAATCAGGTCTGTAAGCTGACGCGGCGTTGTACCCTGCGATGCCATGTTGCCGACCAAATTGTCCTGTTTTGCACGGATGCTGTCGGAAATTGCCTTTTTGAGTTCTTCACCGGAGAGGTCCTTAAAGTCGTTATCTGCAATATACTTTAATTTCAGCTCATTCGGTGTACCGATTAAGCCGTCTGTATATGCCGGGGAAACGACCGGGTCGGCAAGCTCCCAAATCTTACCCTGCGGGTCTTTGAAAGCGCCGTCGCCGTACACCATAACCTCTACGTGCTTACCGGTTGCATCCAAAATTCTTTTCTGAATATCCAGCACAAGCGGCTTGCACTCGCGCGGGAACAGTTTTACGGTGTCTTCGGTCGATTTATTCGAGCCGAGCAAACCGTACTTTTCATTGCAGCCGCTACCGTCGATCGGAGCGGTCATAATATCGTCTAAGGAGCAGACAACTTTTGCGCCTGCCTGGAGCAGGATGCGCTTGGTGCGCGCTCTGGTGTGAATGTCGCAGTTGATGACACAGTCTGTATAATCCAAAATAGCCTTCGGTTGGTTTGCAAAAATAATCTCAGCCTCTGCGCCGCATTCGCGGATCAGGTCGCCGTAGTATTTTACATAGTCAACGCCGGTGAATTCGTGTACATTTTCGCCGAACAGCTCGCGGTATTTTTCTTCGCTTAATACATCGGAGAACGGATTTACGCCGGACTCGTCGATTTTATCCATGCTGATGAGTGCGTTGCCGACTTCATCGGATGGATAGCTGAGCATTAAAACAATTTTCTTTGCGCCCTTCGCAATACCTCTAAGGCAGATTGCAAAGCGGTTGCGGGACAGAATTGGGAATATGACACCCACAGTGCCACCACCTAGCTTTGTGCGAACATCCGTTGCAATATTATCTACCGAAACATAGTTACCCTGCGCACGTGCGACAATGGATTCCGTAATGGAAATTACATCGCGGTCGCGCAAAGAGAAACCTTCGTATTCGGCAGCCTCTAATACACTGTCTGCTACGATTTTCGCAAGGTCGTCGCCTTCGCGGATAATGGGGCAGCGTATACCTCTCGATACCGTGCCGACTCTTCTTTCGTTGTTTGCCATAGGTCAGCGCTTCTTTCTATAATAAATTTAAAAAAACCACACTATATTTTAGCACTTTTTGGAAAAATATTCAATACCTCACGCAAAAAAAATTAAAAAATGCTAAAAAATTAAAAAATGCTTTCGCGGATAGCATATCCGCGAAAGCACTAAATTATCCGAATAATGGGGTAGAGAAATAGCGTTCTGCTGTATCCGGCAGAACGGTTACTACGGTTTTGCCCTTGCCGAGCTTTTTTGCAAGCTTGATAGCAGCAGCGACATTTGTGCCGGAGCTGATACCGCAAAGGATGCCTTCTTTTGAAGCAAGCTGTTTCGAGGTCTCGATAGCCTCTTCATCCTTAACGATGCATATATCATCATAGATTTCACAATTCAAAATTTCCGGAATCAGTCCGTCGCCGATACCCATCTGCAGATGGGTGCCGATCGAGCCACCGGACAGGATTGCAGCATGTTCCGGCTCAACTGCCCAGATGGTCATTTCCGGATTTGCCGCCTTTAAGGCTTCACCGATGCCTGTAATGGTGCCGCCGGTGCCGATGCCGGAGCAAAACCCGTGAATCGGGCCGCCGACTGCGTCTAAGATTTCTTTAGCTGTCTGTTCACGCTGGATTGCCGGGTTTGCCGGGTTTTCGAACTGCTGCGGTACAAATACATTCGGGTCTTCGTTTTTCATTTTGAGCGCCAATTGTACACATTCCTCAATACATGCGCCGATGTTGCCGGCATCGTGCACCAAAATCACTTCAGCGCCATACTGGTTTACGAGCTTTCTTCTTTCCTCGCTGACAGAGTCCGGCATAATGATTTTGGTTTTGTAGCCGCGCACTGCACCAACGAGGGCGAGACCGATGCCCTGGTTGCCGCTGGTCGGCTCGACAATAATTGTGTCCTTATGTATTAAACCTTGCTTTTCAGCCGCGCAAATCATATTGTATGCCGTGCGCGTTTTGATGGAGCCGCCGACATTTAAGCCTTCGAACTTAACGAGAATGTCTGCGCCATCTGGGTCTGCAAGGTGCTGCAGTTTAATCATCGGCGTATTGCCGATGGCTTCTAAGATGTTATTGTATACCATAAAATCAGTCCTTATTCCTAAAAAATCCATATGCTATAATTCTACCAGAAGCAAAAATGCTTGCTTGCAAGGGCATTTTTGCGCCGCCGTCAATAAGCATACGCAGCCGAAAGGCTGTGCAGCGCTGAAAGCGCTTTGGTTTTCAAAAAAACCATATGCTATATTATACGCTAAAACGGTGTTAAAAGCAACAAAAACTTTAATGTTTATTTATTTTGTCCCCTGCGGTACTGCAAAGGACTCACACCGATCTCTTTTTTGAAAAAGTTTG
>JAFQPV010000196.1 GCA_017411585.1 Clostridia bacterium
AATTCGTAAAAAGGAATTCCTAATTGGTCGGCGGCTGCATGCGCATCCGTTTGTGGTGTGCCGAGCAAATTCAGGCTGGCACCGCAAAGCGAATAGTCAGCAGAGGTAAGCAGATGCGCAGCAACAGAGCTATCCACACCGCCGCTCATGGCAATCATAACCTTTTTCATTCGGCGTGCTCCTTTTTCAGCATTTCAATCAAATTTGGAATGTTGTATTCAAAATTCACGCCATAGCGTAAATCTTTATCCATTTTTTTTGTGGTTTCAATTGATAAAACCGTGTAATCAGCTGCAATCGCGGCAGCTTCAGGTAGCGAAAAATCGTGCATCAGGGCAGCTAAAAAGGAGCTTGCGTACACATCGCCTGTGCCGTGATACATGCCATCGATACGGTCACGAAGCACAAATGTGCGTTGGCCAGTGCCGATGTCAAGCGTGGCGGTGCCCAAGCGCCGGTCATCGAAATGTACACCTGTGAGCACAATTTCGCCCTTGCAAATGGTCGTCAAGCCATCTAACAAGTGGTTGATTTCAGCCTCAGTATAGGGCCCTGGCTGGTAGCGCTCACCAAGGAGCAGATAAGCCTCTGTCATGTTGGGAATCATGACATTCGCGCGTGCGCAGAGTTTTTTCATAGCGGTCGGGAAGCTTTCCGAAAAGACGGGGTAAAGCTTGCCGTTGTCCCCCATAACGGGGTCAACCATAATGAGTGTGTTCTCGTCCGCAATGCGGTCTAGTACATCACAAATGATGTCGGTTTGCTCAGCAGTGCCTAGAAATCCGGTATAGACAGCATCAAAGGCAAATCCTTGGCTTTTCCAATGGTCGGCAATGGGGAGAATTTCTTTAGTTAAATCGTGGAAGGTGTCGCCCGAAAACCCACCTGTGTGTGTGGAAAAAACGGAGGTGGGTATGCAACAGGCTTCAAAGCCGGCTGCCGATAAAACGGGGAGTGCTACGGTGAGAGAACATTTACCAAAACAGGAAATATCATGAATGGCTGCAATCCGTTTTTGCTTTTGCATGGAAGAACCAGTCCTTTCAAGAGACTAAAACACAGATTATTCTATCTCTTGTATTATATCTGCTTGCAAACTGTTTGTCAATATGATATAATTGACACATACGGAATTTTATTGTGCAAAATTCCTGAAAGCCTAAAGACTTTCTGCGGTCTTTGACCGCTGTGTCAATTGACGGCGTCGTAAAAATCTCCTTGCAAGCAAAGATTTTTACTTCTGGTAGAATTGGCATCTAAAATGTACACAGATTCTATAATTGTTGTATACAGAGTTTTATTTCATAAATTCTTAAGAGCTGACGCTCTTTTGTGCTCTTTCGAGCACTGCAACAATTGACGGCGTCGCAAAAATGCCCTTGCGAGCAAGCATTTTTGCTCCTGGTAGAATGATTTTGCGTCATCTAAATTGTTCACTGTTTTATAATAAACGCACCAGAATAAATATTTTTAAGGAAGCGTTTGTTGTACCTTCTAAGGTAACGAACCTAAATGGTTCGCCTCTACGGTAAAATGCTTGCAGAGGAACCTGCTTAACGATTGTAAAAGTTAAATCTACATAGAATAAAAAGGAGCCTGACATGTTTGAGAAATTATCGTTTATAGAA
>JAFQPV010000197.1 GCA_017411585.1 Clostridia bacterium
CCCATTTCTCATTGCTCATTTCTCATTTCTCATTTTCATATAAATGAATTGGGGTGATAAAATGAAAATCTATACATTTAATCTGAAACAGCTTCTGCTCACCGCCTGCGCAATCCTTGCGCTGTGTGTATGTATTACGGCGGGCACGGTGCTGCCCACTGTCGGCAGCGTGCGCCTGCTCCCCATCTACAGCGTGGATACGTCTGAGAAAACCATTGCGCTTACCTTCGACTGCGCCTGGGGCGATGCCGATACCGATAAAATTTTACAGGTGCTTGACCAATGCGGCGTTAAGGCGACTTTTTTTGTGACCGGCGATTATGTCGACCGCTGTGCGGACAGTGTGAAAAAATTTCACGCCGCCGGGCACGAAATCGCCAACCAGTCCGATGTGCATCCGCACGTAAATAACCTGTCTGTCGCTGACCTGACTGCCGACACCAATGCGTGCAGTGCTAAAATCAAGGCAATCACCGGCACCGCACCCACGCTGTACCGCGCACCGTACGGCGAATATAATGACAAAGTGATAGAAACGGTGAACAATTTGGGCTACAGATTTATCCAATGGGACTGCGACAGCATCGATTACAAAAATCCGTCCGCCGAAGAGATGCAGACGCGTATCCATAAAAAGGTGCAAAACGGCTCCATCCTGCTGTTTCACACCGGCACGGAAAACACTGCCTCTGCGCTCGGCGGCATTTTAGCCGATTTGCAGGCGCAGGGCTACACCTTCAAGCCCGTAGGGCAGCTTATTTACAAGGAAGGCTTTGTGATTGATCACGCGGGAAGACAGAGGAAAATGAGAAATTGAAAATGGAGAATGGAGAATTACGGTGGCTTTTCGCAACGCGAAAAGCTTTCAATCACTTTCCATTTTAAATTTTCCATTCTCCACTATATATGCATCATTGCCAAACCGGCAATGATACATATATATAGGAAAGAACTGCTTGTAATACCTTGCCGATAATACATGTTTTTGCCGACAAATCCGTATCCGCCAATATGCCGGCAATCTGCAGATGCACACTGATGCCGCCAAAGCCGAGCACGAGCGATAAAAACCGCATTTTTTGCGCGAGTGGCAGCGGCAGCGCACAAACGCTGCTGCAGCCGTTCGTAATTTCCAAGATGCCGCTCAAAATTGCGTGTTTCGGCAGCATCGCAAGCACTACGGCGAACAGCACCGTGAAGCCACAGACGTAGAGGATGTTGTTTACTGCCGCGCGGATGCTGTCCGACAGTGCCGCGGTGAGCGGCTGTGCGTAAAAATAAGCTTTCCTATATGGGCGCGGTCTGTCATGCATACGGTGCAGCTGAAACAGCATCCCGACAGTGATGGCGGCAAGTGCGTGGCACAGGTAGAGCGTACGCCCCGCCTGCGCGCTACCGAGCAGCACCGTCCCCACCGTACCGAGCACGAACAGCGGTCCCGAATTATTGCAAAAGGCAAGCAGGCGCTCTGCCTCGGTTTTGGAAATCTGTCCGCTTTGGTATAAATCCTTGATGCACACCGTCCCCACCGGGTAACCGCTGACAAAGCCCAAAATCACTGCCGCCGCACCGCTGCCGTTTACGCCGAACAGTGGACGGCATATGCGCGAAAACGGTTTTTCCAAAATCGACGGCAGACCGAGGCGCACCAGCAGTCCCGACAGCACAAAGAACACGAAAAGTGACGGCAGCAGCGCATTGGCACAAAGCAAAAGCGCCGCCTTCGCCGCGCGGATGCAGCTTTCCGAATATACGCACACGCCTACCGTCGCCACCGCCGTTAATATAAGCGAAAGTTTATTTTTCATACAAGCCACCTCTGTAATTTATATGCACGTGGATGCATATAAATTTAAAGAATAATGATTTGGTTATATTTAAAATATCCCCCAGTCAGCTACGCTGACAGTCTTCGACCCGGGTCGCAATTATAAATTGCTTCCCGCTTTGGCTAAAAATATGCCACAGGCATATTTTCTTTACGCGTCGCGCCCTTTAGGCAAGGGGCCTTAAAACATACCTGCCTCCCTTGCCTAAAGGGAGGAGGGACCGCTTGCGGTGGAGGGATTCTTATGATAACCATCTGCATTTGAGGTGAATAATTTGAAAAACCGCGTTACTGATAATAAACTCAAAAAAAGCATCCTCGAAAAAGCGAGCGAAACACTTGATTTGCCAAAAAATCTGACGATGCAGCTGCCGCGCCTGATTTTCACCGGGCACCGCGAGCTGTACATCGAAAACTTTCGCGGCATTGCAGAATATGGCGACAGCTGCATCCGCATCGCAACGCAGACAAAGCAAATCTGTATCTGCGGGCGCGCGCTCGCCATCAAATGCATCGCCGCCGAGGAAATCACCCTCGAAGGTGAAATCGAGTCTGTCACGTTTGAAGGTGGTGTATAAATGGGCGTTCGGCTGATTCAATTTCTGCGCGGTTATGTGTCCCTTTTGCTGTCCGGGCAGTTCATAGAGCGATTTTTCAACATTTGTATGCATCGCGGCATCTTTTTATGGGACATTTGCCGCCGCGGTCAAAACAGCGCGCAGGTGAAAATGAGTGTGCGCGCCTTTAAAATGCTGCCGCCAATTGCAAGGAAAACGCGCACGCGCGTGAAAATTTTAGAAAAGCGCGGTCTACCCATCTATCTTGCCGCCTGCAAACGGCGCACATTTTTCCTCATCGGACTTTTGCTTGCCGCAGCGTTTTTATATACCTCTTCCCTGTTTTTATGGTCGGTCGACATTGTCGGCTGTACACAGACAGAGCCTAAAGAAATCCAAGCTGTTTTGCGCGATTTGGGTGTTCGCACCGGTGCGTACAAAAAAGAGATTGATGTTGAGCGCGTAAAAAACCGCGCGCTCGCTAAGTTGGATACGCTCAGCTGGCTATGGGTGGACATCCGCGGTTGCCGCGCAACGGTGCGCGTGCAGGAAAAGCGTATGCCCCCGGCAATCCTCCCCACCGAAGCGTGCGACATTGTTGCCGGCGCGGACGGCATTATCGCCGAAATCCACGCCACTGAGGGGCACAAAAAGGTCGCCGCAGGTGACACCGTGGTGCGCGGTCAGCTCTTAATCAGTGCGGTGATGCCGAGCGAACGCATCGAAGCGCGCCTCACGCACGCCGCCGGCAAGGTCTATGCACGGACGTGGTATGAAAAAAGCAAGGTCGCACGGCTGACGGAAATCAAAAAAAATTACACCGGTAACACGTACACGCGCCGCAAAATCAAAATCGGCAGCTTTATGCTGCCGCTCTCGCCATGGGGCGACGCACCGTATGAAAATTTCGACCGCACAAAACAGTCGCACGATTTGGTGCTTTTTGGCATCTACACCGGCATTTCCTACCAGACGGAAATCGATGCAGAATACACGCCCGAAACCGTCGACATCTCGCGCGAAGCCGCAATCAAAGCCGCAGAGGCGGATTTGGATGCGCAAATCGAGGCAGCCCTGTTTGACAAAGCTGCCGAGCGCGCGGATGTGCGCACAACACACATTGATAATAGCGACGGCACCATCACCGTCACCCGCACAGCAGAATTTAAAGAGCAAATCGGCGTGGAAAAGACGGTCAATGTATTGTAATTCGACAACCTCACTATATTTTTCTGCACAAAACTATTGCTACAACTCAAAAAACAGTTTATAATATAAGATAGAAAGAAATTAACTAAGGATGTGAACTGTGTGACAGAACTGCTTTTTTCCCTGCCGTCGGGCATTGACGTATCGGCGCTGTTCGGCAGCTTCGACTGCAATATCCGATTGATGGAAAAAGAACTCAATGTAAAAATCTTAAGCCGCGACGATGAGCTGAAAATCATCGGCGAGGGCGGCAATGCTGAAAACGCGCTCAAGGTATTAAAAAGCCTTTGCGATTATTTGGAGCGCGGCGAGGCATTAAACGAGCAAAATATTCTCTACACCATCTCCATGGTTGAAGACGGACTGGAAAGCACACTCGGCAAAATCGGTGACGATGTGGTTTGCATCAGTGCCAAGGGTAAGCCGATAAAATCCAAAACCGTCGGGCAGAAAAAATATATTGAAGCGGTGAAAAAGAGTGTCATCACCTTCGGCATCGGTCCTGCCGGTACGGGCAAAACGTATCTGGCGGTGGCGGCAGCCGTGATGGCATTTCGTAACAAAGAGGTCAGCCGCATTATTTTAACGCGCCCTGCCGTAGAAGCAGGCGAAAAGCTCGGTTTTCTGCCGGGCGATTTGCAGATGAAGGTCGACCCGTATCTTCGTCCGCTCTATGATGCGATGTACGATATGCTCGGCGCAGACAGCTATCAAAAATACCTCGAGCGCGGTATGATTGAGGTTGCACCGCTCGCGTATATGCGCGGCAGAACCTTAGACGATGCGTTTATCATCTTGGACGAAGCGCAAAACACCACGCCGGAGCAAATGAAAATGTTTTTAACGCGTATCGGCTTCGGCTCGCGCGCGGTAGTCACCGGTGATATCACACAGATTGACCTGCCGGACGGCAAAAAATCTGGCCTTAAGGAGGCTGTAAAAATCCTCAAAAACATTGAAGATATTGAATTTTGCTATTTAACTGAAAAAGACGTAGTCCGCCATCCGCTGGTACAAAAGATTATCAAGGCGTATGAAAAAGCGGAAATGGAGCGGAAGCCGAGGGGAGCCAAACCAGATAGGGTTTAAAAAGGTAAATTCAGCGAAATACTGCGGAAAAATTTATACACATACGAGAGTATGCACAAAAATTTTATCCTTGTCTTTCATCTGAATTTTCTCTTTTTAAACTCGCAGACCCTATACGCAGAGAAATTGTTGTCCTTTGGCTGCGTAAGAGCGAAACAAGGCTTGCGCCTTGTGAGAACGACAATGCCAAAGGGCGAAAATTTAACCAGTATAGGGCCTATGTGGTTTGACTCCACTCGGCTTAGGCAAGCGTGCAGAACAACAAAACAGGAGATAACATATGAAGGCTGAAATTATTTTTGAGAACAATCAGGAGAAAATTGAAGTGCACGACGGTCTGTATGATTTAATCGAGCGCGTGGTCGATACAGTACTGACACAGGAAAATTTTGCGCACGAGTGCGAGGTATCGGTGCTGTTTGTCGATGATGACGAAATCCGCGCCTACAATCACGAGCACCGCGGCATCGATAAATCGACGGACGTGCTCTCCTTCCCGATGCTGGAATACGACGAGGCCGGCGAAATTGTGAGCGAGGACGTGGGCTTCGGCGATGTGCTGCTTTTAGGCGACATTGTTTTAAGCTTGGAGCACGCAAAGGCGCAGGCAGAAGAATACGGACACTCCTTTGAGCGTGAGGTCGGCTTTTTAACGGCGCATTCCGTACTGCATCTGCTCGGCTACGACCACGAGGACGATGAGGAAAGCCGCCTCGAAATGCGAGAAAAGGAGGAAAAAGCGCTCAGTGCGCTTGGACTTACAAGATGAGTGAAAACAACGGTTTTAAATCGGGCTTTGTTACGATTATCGGCAGCCCGAATGTCGGCAAATCTACCCTATTAAATCATATTGTCGGACAAAAGATTGCCATTATTTCAAATAAACCGCAAACAACCCGAAACACGATATTAGCCATTTATTCCGACGAAGAACGGCAGATTGTGTTTACGGACACCCCGGGCATTCACAAAGCGCGCACAAAGCTTGGTGAATATATGGTGCGCGCGGCAAAGGAATCCGTTGACGAGATGGATGCAATTTTATTTGTCATCGATGCAACGCGCCCGGTCACAGACAATGACCGTGAAATTGCGGCAAGCATTGAAAAAACAGGCATCCCGGCGATTTTGGTGTTAAACAAAATCGATTTAATGAACAAAGACGATTTGCTGCCGCTGATTGCAGAATTCAGCGCAAATGGCAATTTTAAAGCGATTATTCCAATCAGTGCACTGCGCTCCAACGGCATTGACCTTCTTTTAGACGAGCTGACGGCATTGATGCCGGAGGGCATTGCCTTCTATCCGGAGGAAATGGTGACCGACCAGCCGGAAAAGCAGATTGCCGCCGAAATCATCCGCGAAAAGCTGCTGTGGCTGCTCAATAAAGAAGTGCCGCACGGTATCGCCATTGAAATCGAAAAAATGAAGGAAAAGGATTCCATCACCGAAATCAGCGCGGTTATTTACTGCGAAAAAGCTTCACACAAGGGCATTGTCATCGGAAAAAATGGCACACTGCTCAAAAAAGTCGG
>JAFQPV010000198.1 GCA_017411585.1 Clostridia bacterium
CATCAATTATCGCAAAGGTTTTTGAGAGTCTTTGTTGACCGTTACTTTGCTTGAATTTTGTGCTTCGTAAAACGGACCGTCGAGGACGCCGGTCCCTACAATCTGCATCACTCTTCTGCCATCCGAGCAAAAACGCGGAAATTTTGTCGCAAGACGAGGCGGCAGCATCGGCGCTATACTTTTGTATGCGGCGATGCGACAACGAAGTATTGCGGCAAAATTGCCCGTTTTTTATGCGCGGGGATGCGCTTTCTGATATACATCCTTCAATCGGTTCTTCATCATTTGTGCATAGACCTGCGTAGATGAAATATCGCTGTGCCCGAGCATTTCCTGGATAGAGCGCAAATCCGCACCGTTTTCAAGAAGATGCGCCGCAAAGGAATGACGGAGCGTGTGCGGTGTCAGTTCGCATGCAATTTCAGCAACCTCTTTATAGCTGCGTATAATTTTCCAAAAGCCCTGTCGAGTCATAGGTTTACCATTCATATTTAAAAACAGGGTTGCGGTTTCCCCCTGCCGAAGCATAAGCGGTCGCGCGTTTGCAAGATAGGCAGCCACTGCTTCGGTAGCAAGATGCCCAAGCGGAATGATGCGTTCTTTTTTTGTACCGCAGTGCAAAAACCCCATAGAGAGATTGATATCCTCCATTTGCAAGGCAATGAGTTCGCTGACACGGATGCCGGTCGCATACAAAAGCTCCAGCATTGCTTTGTCACGGTACCCCTTTAAATCCACACATTTCGGAGCATCCAAAAGTCGCTCCACCTCCTGCGCAGACAAAATCTGCGGAAGCTTTTTTTCTACGCGCGGCGTTTCCAGCCCGAGGGTAGGGTCCTCGGAAATCATATTTTTACGCTGCAAAAAACCGTAAAATGAGCGTAGTGTCGCCAAGGTGCGCGAAACGGTAGATGCCGCTTTGCCCCGTTTTTGCAGATTTAAAAGATATGTAAGAACAACGGTTTTATTGGCAAATTGCATATCCGTAATGCCACGCTGCTGCAGGTACGCTAAATACTGCACCAAATCGCGCTTATAGGACTGCACCGTATTTGCCGTCATATGCCGCTCTTGATTTAAATATGCTATGTAACTGTCCTGGTAATGACCAAGCATCGTCTTCCTCCACATTCGGTTTAGTACCCTTTGGGCAGCATATAAACACTGCCGCAATTCTATTTTACAGGATTTTTTTAAAAATGTACATACTTTTTTCGTAAACACTTTATAAATTTTTTGTTAAACAATGCAAAATCAGGAAAGCAAACGGCGTATCCATCCCCAACCGATATACCCTTCGTACAACGCTGCAGCTGCAAAAACGATTAAAAACAGCAAACAGTATGCGCAATAAGATAGAAATTGTGTGCGTCGCCGCGCACGGTCCGTTATGCCGTTCAAAGTTTGCACGTGCGTTGCCGCACCGGCACAAAGCATCTGCATCGCCGGCAAAACAAGCAGCATTTGCGGCAAAATTCCGAGTGCAACCGCCGCAACCGCGCGATTTGAAAACAACAAAATAAACAAACTGATGCAAAACCCGCAAACAAAGCCGCGCAAGCCAATCAATACCGGAGCAAGCAGTGTACCCAAAAAACACGTACCGCAAAGTGAAAGCAAAATCCAAAGCTGTAAATAATTCAAAAATGTCGCTGTGAACACACGCAAGCACTCCGATACGGAAAAAAGGCCTTGCGCGCCGGTAAATACCGTGCGCAAGCTCTCCGTTTCGCTCGCCGGCATTGTCACACAGTACAAGCTGCCGCCAAAAACACCGATAGCAAACAGCAAAAGCGAAGTCAATAAGTTTTTAAAATGATTTTGTATATACAGCGCAATTGCACTGTCGCCGACACGCATAGAAATCCCACCTTTTTTACTATCCTATGCCTGTACAAACGACTATATTCTGCTTAAAATTATTCTACATAAGTAAAGCGCACGCCATTTAGTGTCAGCGTCAGTTTCAGACAAGCAAAGCGCTGTCTGTCCGTAAAAAAGGTCTTTGTACGCGCATTTTGCATCGCGCCGACCATCAAATGCGTTACACCTTTGTTTACGGTGTAGCTCGTTTCGCTGCCTTCGTATACAAGGTAGACCTTTTTCCCTGCTGCTGCCGCTTTGGACAAGATGTCCTCCAGCACTCTTTGCTCACCGGCTTCCAAGTCAGAAACCGGATTTTGCATCATCAAGATAATGCTCTGCTCCGAAGCAGACTGCACTGCAGAAATCAGCTTTGCCCACTGTGTCTGATCCGTTTGACGAATGCTGCCCTTGGCATTGCTGACGGTAATGAGCAAATTATTATTAATACTCTTTTTCGAAAAACCATTGATTTTATCCACACCCGTCACATTGCCCGCATAATCACCGAGTCTGTACGAAACATCCGATGTGCCTAAGATTTCCGTGCGTTGCAGTTCCAAAAGGTGTTCCAGAAGCGTACCGCCGCTCTGCAGACTGCCCGTGACACAGATTTCATAACCGTTCCCTTCGCCGTAATCTATGTGCTGCAAATTGACATCCACCGGTTTATTATACACAACTGCCCCTGGTGTTGAAACCGATGCATAGGCAATCAAACCGCCAAAATCCACACGCACATTTGCGTTGCCTTCCGAAAGTGCACGTACATTGCCGCCTTCTACAGAAAATGCATTTCCCTCCACCTGCCATTGCGCCAAAGCTGCAGGAATATTTACTGTATTGCCCAAAGCATCCGTACCGACCAACAAAAAGCTATAGTGCGCACCCGGCTCGATTTGCGCGCTCTGCGGATAGACAGAGATATCTGCATACGCCGCTACACTTGTAAAGGCAACGGTCTGTTGCACACCGCCGTAGGCCACAGTGACGTTATAGACGCCGCCTTCCGACGGGTAAATCGTATTGCCTTCAATATACGCCGGGCGATCTGTTATAATCTGCACCGCTTCTGCCGGCACATAAATATTATTATAATACGCATCATGCACTGCATAGTACACCTGCACCGGACTACCTACTGCCACTGCCTCTGCCGATGGCTGTGCAATAATGCCGTACGGCGCACCGTCAGGTGCGCTTTCAAAAACACCAATGGAGGTAGATACCGCGCGCATACTGCCCGTCAGCGTGTTTTGCACCTGCAAGTCACCGCTGAATCGCTCGCGTGCCACCATGGTTGTAGAGCCGCCGCCGTCTAAATTGAGTGCCGTCTCACAGCCCAGCTCAATCAGCAGATTTGCAAGCTCTGTTTGATTCATTCCCTCGCACTCTGCCAATCTGCCGTCTACCGTAACGAGCATCAGCGTTTTGCCGCTCTTATCAATACCTACAGCGGTGCGCTGCGCATAGCCGGCAACATTATTTGTAAACTTTGCCACCTTCCCGTTTTTCACCAGCACCGTACCACCGCCCGTTGCTTCTCGGATTGCAGTTGTATTCGGCGAAAGCACCGCATCGATTTGCACGCGGTCGCCTATCTGAAAATTATCTTTTAAAAATCCGTTAATTGCGTCGTTCGTCACCAAAACATATCCGTTTTCCGGTATCGGCTGCATGCCCTGCCCAATGCGGATTTGCGTAACCACATCATTTTCGACAACCAATTCCGTCATGG
>JAFQPV010000199.1 GCA_017411585.1 Clostridia bacterium
CAGCCGACCGTTGCACCGAAGGATTCGGAAATGAATCTCACCGGCACAAGCGTTCTGCCGTTTTGCGTGAACGGAACAACATCTGTGTTGTTTGTATCTACAAATGTTTTTGCACCGTTTGCAATTGCATTCGGCGTATCCAGCTTTAATACGGTGGCACTGCCTGCCTCTGCAAACGCAGTCATACCATTATCATTTGCACTCCAGCTTGCAAGCGGCACAAGCGCATGCTCTGCCGGAACACCTTCGCCCTTACCAAGTGCGATATATTCAACCGCTACCGTAAAGTTTTCCGACTGCTTCGGCATATAAATTGCCAGCTTCGGCCCTTCCGCATTGGTGTGCGCAACGCCGTCTACCACAGACTTTTTCGGCATAACAACAAAGTTTGCATCGTTCGGCGCTTCTATAATGCGCGCAAGCATTCTGTCGCCGTCCATATCGAGCATTGCGCTCTTGCCATCTTTAGAGAAGGTAATGTTTGCATCGGTATTTGCATACCAGTAAAAATCAGTTGTATGCGCTACCTCGACCTCATCCTGCACGATAATGCGACGGCGGTTGTCTGTCAGCATCATACCACGCAATGCCTTTGTAATTCTTTGTTTCTGTTCACCTGCATCCGTATAGGTGATATGCGAATGGACATCCGTCATATCCATGATGCCGAAAGCGGTGTTGTCACTTGTGCCGTGCTTTACAACCTGTGCAAGACCGTCCGGTTTTTGTGTGTAATCCATCGTCGGATTTGCAACGAGCATATTCGCCGCCTCCGAACGACGGTAATACACTTCGTTTTGCCCATAGGTCAGCGAGTAGCTGCCGCCGCCCGTCAGGGTAATAAAGCGCTTACCCATGTATTCGACAATATAAGTACCCAGCGAATGGAACTGATGTCCTGCCTTGTTGTAACCACCCTGCATTGCAGCAAAGAGTGCGGTCGGGTTTTCCCAGCTTGAGCGCATGGAAATACCGTTTACCTTCTTTTCCGAGGTATAGTAGAACTTATCGAGCGGGAAATCGCCCGGCTTTACATATGCATTGTCCGGGTCATACCACACGAGGGCGCTGATTGCCTGATAATCCTCTAAATATTCCCCGGTTTCTGCCTGCAACGCATTTTCGTGCCAAGCATAGTATGGCTTGTCAAAGCGGTTTGCCATCCAGTAAAACACATCAGAGTGCAAATGACCGCCCACACAGTCGCCGTAGTTAAACGCGCCGGTCGGACCGTTATAATAAATCGGGAAATCTGCCGTATCGGCGATGCCCGGTGCCTTCCAGTACTGATACGCCTCCGGAATTTCAAAGCCTTCTACAAAAGCATTTTCCAAAAGGTCTACCGCATAGAGCAAAAAGCTTGTACCGAAATCCCAGTAAGACACCCCCTCCGGGTAGCCGCCCTGCGGCGCATACGGTGAAAGACAAAGTTTGATGCTCTCAAGCGCTTTTTCATACAGATATTCCGAAAGCTGCGGCTCTTCTTTCGCAAGCGCGGTTGCAAGCATCATAGCCGCAGCGTTACATACCGGATTCCAGTTGATACTGATGGTAGAAAAGCTCCAGTCGTATGCACCCTCGTAGTTGTAGATAAATGCAGGCAAAGACTGCTTTTTGAGAATGTCAATAATGGTTTGCTTTTGCTCCGCGGTTAAAACATCATATAACCAGTCATACGCGCAGGCATAGCCTTCGGAAAGCTCTGCCGTAATCAAAGTTGAGCTTGCCCAGTTTGGCCACTTGCCGTTTTCAACCATTTCCGCATAAGCGCGGTCGGCATATTTTTTCTCGCCCGTGATGTTATACATAAAAGCGAGCGCCTGAATTCTGTTTCTTGCGATACGCGCCGAGGTAATGTCCGGGCCACCGTCCTGGTCGAGCGTCGGTTTGAAGAAATCGCCCGCAAGCGCGTCGTCGGCTTCTTTTTTGATGCTGCCGTACCACTGTCTTGTTTCGAAGGTTAAATCCTTCTTTGTTTTCAGCTCGTCCCAATCGCGCACATAAATATGCGGACCGCTTGGCTTTAAGTTGTTGACATAGCTTGTGTCGGAAAGCGGAATTTCCGGCTTGACCGCTGCCCAGTTCACTTCGTTATTGCCGAGCAAAATTTTGTCTTCAATTACAATATGTTCATCGTGCGTACCGATGATAATATCATCATAGGCAACGCCCGTGCCAACCTCCATGCCCTCTACCTGGAAGCGGATTTGCGCCGTAGACGGTGTGCCGAATTTCAAATCCAGTGTTCCGTTGGCATTTCCATCTACAGTAACATTAGCTGTTTTTGTTTTAAAATCAAAATCCACTTCAACCTTTGTCCATTTTTTCGGCGTATCTGCCGCAAGTTTTTTATACAGCGGCGAATTGCCGGCATCGGAGTACAAAAGAACAGATGCACCTGCGCCCAGGCTTTTCACGTTAAAGCTGAGATGCAGGGTTTGATAGTCGGTCAAATCCAGCGCGCAGGTTGTGCGAATACCGGCAGTGCCCGTTGACTCAGCCGGACGGTACATATGCAAAAATTGATTGCCCTCCTCCGCTTCAACGCGCACAAACGCGCGCACAGAGGTGTTTTCCGCAACTGCACTGACAGCGCCCATCATCGGGCCGCATTCCGGCTTTACGCCGGGTGTGCCGTTTTCAAAATCCACATCAAACAGCTTTTTTAATTCACCCGGCTCTTTTTTGATTGCTGATATACTCAGCGGTGCAGCGCACGCAAGTATAAGCATACATACCAAAAAAACTGCAAGAATTTTTTTCATACTTATTTTCTCCTTCCGATATCCCTTTACTTACATTATACAAGTTTTTTGATAAACTACAATACGAAAAAAGCTACTTTATATATGTATTTGTATACTTATCAAAAAAATGCTTGTGCATTTATCGGTTTATGCTATACTAATAGTATACAAATAATGTGAAAAACAAAAAATTCCCACACAATTTTTATATTTGATTACCTGAAAGGGGAGCTGAAATGAAAAACTTGGATACAACTATGCTTGAGTACAAAAGAGAAGTATACGATTACAGCTACGGTGTCCGCCAACTGATTACATGTTTCAAACAAAAGGTGACAGACGACTGGTATTTTACCGGGGAGGCACACGATTTCTGGGAAATGGTCTATGTTCTGGAAGGGACGCTCTGGGTTTCAGAAGAGGGGCGTGTTTATAAACTGCAAAGCGGCGACATTATCTTCCATAAGCCAATGGAATTTCACAAGCTTTGGTGTAAAGACCCCCACGGCGCAAGGTTTCAGGTCATCAGCTTTGCGTATTCCAACGCAGATATAGAGTCGCTCAGCGACGATGTATATCGTCTTTCGTTAGACAGTGCATCCTTTTTGGAAGAAGTGTATACCGGCATTACCGAAGCATTTCACGCAAACATTGCCGTGACGCAAAAGCTGGAAAGCGAGAGAAACCGCATCCGTGAAAAGCTTGCATTATTAAATCTCGAACAATTTCTTCTGATGTTGACCTCCAAAACGGATAAGAGTATCGAAGCCAGACAGCACACAACCATGACCGGCAACTACAAGCTGATTATGGACACCCTGCAGGAAAATTTGAATTACAATCTGACAATCGACGATATCGCAAAGCTCTGCAATATGAGCGTCAGCAATTTAAAAAAGACCTTCAATAAGTATGGAGACGGTGGCATCATGCATCATTTCACGCGCATGAAAATCCAACGTGCAACCAAGTTTTTAACGGCATCCCGTTCCATCGAAAGCGTTGCGCACGCCTTTGGATTTAAAAGTGCCAGCCACTTTTCGGTAGCGTTCAAGCGCGTAACAGGGATGACGCCATCGGCGTTTAAGAAGCAACGATAAAGCAATACGATAAAAAAGCTTTAACCGTAAAGTCGAGCGCATCTTATGCAGCAATAAATATCCACCCGCCTAGCGGGTGGTTTTTCATATGCGGGCGAAGCCCTATGTTCCTCGCCACGCATATAACGCGTAAGTCAATCTGCCAACTGCGTATTTGTTACCTGCGACCCGTAAACGGGTTGCCTTCTTCAATCATCAGTTGACCAGCCATCTCGTCCTCTTTTAATTGGTTCTGTATGTACTCTGCAA
>JAFQPV010000200.1 GCA_017411585.1 Clostridia bacterium
ATGTACCGTGGTATTTTAATCTGCCGGATGCAGATAAAAGCGTAGCTTGGAAGTATTTAAACGACAGCGATTATTTCGCGGCACCATTTGGACCGACAACTGCAGAGCAAAAACATCCTGATTTTATGAAGTGGTTTGACCATGAGTGTCTATGGAATGGTCCGTCGTGGCCTTATGCAACTGCGCAGACGTTGACGGCACTCGGAAATCTTTTGTGCGATTATGAGCAAAATGTAATGCGAAAAAGTGATTATTATCAGCTTTTGCACACTTATGCAAATTCGCAGTATGACACAAAGGCGGTCGGTACACGTGTGCCGTATATCGATGAAAACCTTGACCCGTTTACAGGCGAATGGATTACCCGACGTAATTTGCATGAAATGGAAAATCCCCCGGGTGGTGCTGACCGCGGTGAAAACTATAACCATTCCTCTTTTTGCGACCTGGTACTTAATGGCCTTGTTGGTGTGCGTGCAAGAGAGGATAACGTGTTGAAAGTAAATCCGCTTTTCGAAGAAACAGATTTGGAATATCTGTGTGCTGATGGCATCGCTTATCATGGACATAGCATAAGTGTGCTTTGGGATAAGGATGGAAAACGCTATGGCAAGGGAAGAGGACTTCGCGTGTATTGTGACGGGAAAGAGGTTGCAGTGCAGGATTCAATTGATGAAATTACAATTCATTTGTAATGCGCTATAGATAACACTTGTGCTTGATGAAATTGCTGGTTGACAGAGTGGCATCAACCGCGAGTCTGTTCTGAAAAAAAGGCGCCTTCACTTAGGGAGAAATCGGTTTTAGTCGGTAATTTACCGAAAATAGTTCACAAAAAATCAGCATTATACGCAAGTATGATGCTGATTTTTATGTTCCTTTTTCCGACAAAATTCCTCGTCTAAAACTGCCATAGGCACCTTAAAAGGTAATAGTTTGGATAAAGAGCAAGGCAAAAACGACCGACATCCTTGCGGATTTCGGTCGTTTTTAACACAGCTATTTGCCAAAATATTGCTTTTTAAGGCGTTTTATCCCTAACTGAAGACGCCTAACTGTCTCCCGTTTATTTGATATGCTTTTTCATCTTTTTTGTGAGGATAACAGCGAAAATCAGCTTAATTAAATCCGGAATCACAAACGGTGCAACGCAGATGCCCAATACGCTGAAGAGCGTTTCTGAATTTATGTTTTTCGTATACATAAAAAGATACCACAGTGTGCCAAAGCAATAACAAAGAAAAAGCCCGAAAAGCAAGCTGAATACCAGTGCTCTATCCTTTGTTATGCGTATACACTCAGTGAGCCATTTTAACAGTGGTGGCGCAAGAAAACCGATAATGTAGCCGCCGGTATTGCCGAACAAATAGCCTAGACCGCCTGCAAAACCGGAAAATACCGGCAAACCGATAGCACCAAGCAGAATATAAAGCAAAATACTGATGGTTGCGCGCCTTCCGCCGAGTAAACCGATGGTGATGAAGATGCCAAAGCTTTGCAGGGTATAAGGAATCACAAAGGGTATTTTAATCCAGGCACTGATTATGATTAATGTCGTGAAAAATGCAATGTAGGTTAAATCGCGTGCGTATATGCGTTTGCTTTTAATAGGGTTCATATTGTACCTCAAGATTTTATTTGCTGTTCGCAGTATTAAATACATTTGAGTCTAGTTTAACATAAAATGTTGTATTTGCATAGTGGAGATTTTAAATTAGCGGGAACTTTATAAAAACAACCAGTACAAAGAATAAATATACTTTAAAGGGAGCAATTGTTCCTTTTTTTGTTTGCAAAAAACACTTTTGAATTGCATATGCATATACCATACGCTTTTTTTGGAGGGAGTAAAATGTTATTTGAACTTCTGAGTCTGCTTGGTGTATGGATAAAGCATTTTTTGTTTGCAGGCTACATTTCGGGTGGTGTGTTTCCGAAACCGCTTACGCCGAAAGAGGAGGAAAAATATGTTGCGGAAATGCATAGCGGAAGCATGCAGGCAAGAGAAATACTTATTGAACGCAATTTGCGCTTGGTTGCACACGTTGTGAAAAAGTATGCCGGCGCAGCAAATCAGGATACAGAGGATTTAATTTCAATCGGGACAATCGGGCTGATCAAGGCCGTTGACAGCTTTAATGGGGATAAAAAAATCCGCTTGGCAACCTATGCGGCAAGATGCATTCATAATGAGATTTTAATGCATTTTCGAGCCTTGAAAAAACGCCAGACGGAGCTTTCACTTGATGACCCGGTTGGTACAGACGGCGAAGGAAACACACTTTCTTTGATGCAAATTGTGCACGAAGAAGCGGATGATATTGAAGACGATATCGTATTAAAGGGAAAAATTGAAATGCTGTACACACTCATGGATGCCTGTTTGACAGAGCGTGAACGTGAAATACTTATATTGCGCTTCGGTCTTGGCGGAAACGATGCACTTGCACAGCGTGAGATTGCATCGAAAATGCATATTTCGCGTTCCTATGTGTCGCGTATTGAGAAGAAAGCAATCAGCAAGTTAAAAGAGAATATGAAGGCGTGCGGCTATGGTGAGGAGGATGAAATATGATTCTTGGTTTAAAGCAGGGGGACCGCGGTGCGTACGTGGAACTTATACAGCTTGCGCTTTTGCGAGCAGGATATGCTGTTTCAATTGACGGCATATTTGGCGAAGCTACAAGGTCAGCATTAGAAAACTTTCAGGTTGCAAACCGACTGGATGTAACAGGCGTTGTTGACGCGCCCACGGAAACGGAATTGTTGCCGTATTTGAAAGGTTATCGTGAGGTGATTGTACGCCCGGGAGACAGTTTTTACAGCCTCGCACGCAAATATGAAACTACGGTTTTTGCAATACGCAGAGCAAATGAAGGCATTGATCCGCGCAATCTGGCGGCAGGCTCCGAAATTATTGTTCCGCTCGGCTTTGATTTGGTAGCAACTAATATTCATTATACATATTATTATCTGTCCATTTTGATGGACGGACTGCAGGCGCGGTTTCCGTTTTGTGAAATTACGACGATTGGAAAGACGCAATTGGGGAAGAACATTTATTGTATGGGCATTGGCATGGGGGATATGCATTTGATGTACAATGCATCCCATCATGCAAATGAATGGATTACAACACCGCTGGTATTGAAATTTTTTGAGGATTATGCAATTGCAGTGTCCGGCGCAGAGAGAATATATAAATATGATGCGCTTGCATTATATTTTAAAACGCACTTGGAAATCATACCTATGGTGGATGCGGATGGCGTGGATTTGGTAAATGGGGTTGTTACAGAAGATGCGCTTGAAGGTGCGCAATACATTGCTGCGGCATTTCCAAATATTCCGTTTCCTGCCGGCTGGAAAGCAAACATTGGCGGCGTGGATTTGAATTTGAACTATCCGTCACAGTGGGAGCGCGCAAAACAAATCAAATTTGCGCAGGGCTTTGATAAGCCTGCGCCGCGCGACTATGTTGGACCGAGACCGCTTTCTGAACCCGAAAGCCTTACCATGGAGCAGCATACGCGAAAAAACAATTATTTGCTCACAATTTCTTACCATACGCAGGGAAGAGTGATTTATTGGAAGTTTGATGATTATTTGCCGCCGCGTTCACGCGAAATCGGTGAAGCGTTTGCTGCGGCGAGTGGGTATACGCTTGAAATCACGCCTACAGCCTCCGGTGCGGCAGGGTATAAGGATTGGTTTATTCAGGAATATAACAGGCCCGGTTATACAGTAGAGGTTGGGCTTGGGCAAAACCCGTTGCCGCTCTCTCAATTTGACGAAATATACAAAAACAACCTCGGAATAATGACGCTGGGTATGTATCTGTTATAAAAAAAGAACTTTTTGCATTTTAGACTTGCAAAACTTGCAAAAGTGTGGTAAAATACTCAAGAATTATGAATGAAAATGAAATTTTTGCATTGAGAAGATGCAAAATTGGAGGAAGTAACATGGGTTTTATAGCAGATAAAGCGGCTCGCGTGAGTCCGTCTTCGACATTAGCGATTGACTCGAAGGCGAAAGCAATGATTGCACAAGGTATTGATGTGGTTGCTTTCGGTGCAGGTGAGCCTGATTTTGATACACCGCAGCATATTAAAGATGCGGCAGTAGAAGCGATTATGGCAGGCAAGACAAAGTACACACCGGCTTCCGGCACTGTGGATTTAAAGCAAGCAGTTTGCCGCAAGTTTGCAAGGGATAACGGTCTTTCGTATGCACCGGAAAATATTGTGGTATCCAATGGCGCAAAGCATTCGCTGATGAATATTTTCAATGCGATTTGCAATCCGGGCGATGAGGTTATTATTCCGGCGCCGTTTTGGGTGAGTTATCCGGAAATGGTAAAGATGGCGGACGGCGTACCGGTTGCGCTGATGACCAAAGAAGAAAACGATTTTAAGTTTACTGCAGATGAACTTGAAGCTGCCATTACGGATAAAACACGTGCACTCGTATTGAATACACCGAGTAACCCGACCGGCATGGTGTATACAAAGGCGGAGCTTGAAGCGATTGCAGAAGTAATACTTCGTCATGATATTTATGTGATTTCTGATGAAATTTACGAACATCTCGCATATGGCGATTTCCCGACAAGTATCGCAGCGCTCGGCGAAGAGATTAAAGAAAAGACCATTATTGTCAACGGCGTGTCAAAAACATACGCAATGACAGGCTGGAGAATCGGTTACACAGCCTCGAATGCTGCGCTCGCAAAGGTTATGAGCAATATTCAGAGCCATGCAACCTCTAACCCGAACTCTATTGCACAGGCTGCAGCAATTGCGGCGCTGGATGGTCCGATGGATGAAATGCTGAAAATGAAGGCTGCGTTTAATGAAAGACGCAAATATATGATGGAGCGTATCGCAAAAATTGACGGCGTTTCCTGCAGAGAGCCGAAGGGTGCGTTCTATGTGATGATGAACATTTCTGCGCTTAAGGGCAGAACACTCGGTGGCGTGAAGATTGAATCTTCGGATGATTTTGCAAATGCATTCTTGGAAAAGGCACTTGTGGCAGTTGTTCCGGGGAGCGGATTTGCGGCGGACGACTATGTGCGTTGGTCTTATGCGACAAGCATGGAAAATATCAAAAAAGGCTTAGACAGACTGGAAGCGTTTTTGAAAGCATAAGCTTTAAAAGCAAGGCGGATTTGAAATTCGCTTTGCTTTTTTATAAATGCGTGATAAAATAGTATGCGTGAAAAGAAGCAAAAAATGCTGCGATATATCGAAACCAAAACGCTTGGTGATTTTGTTTAAAATAATACGAGGTGAAATGCATGAAGGTTACGGTGGCAATTGATTCGTTTAAAGGTAGTCTGTCTACTTTTCAGGCAGGCGCAGCGATCCGCGAAGGTATACAGCGTGTATATGCTGATGCACAGGTTTATATTTCACCGCTTGCGGATGGCGGCGAAGGAACAGTAGAGGCTATTGTGGCGGCATCGCAGGGCAAAATGCAAACTGTAACGGTTCAAAATCCGCTCGGAGTGCCGATGAAAAGCAGTTATGGCTATATTCCGCAGACAAAGACTGCCGTAATTGAAATGTCGGCGGCAGCTGGAATTACGCTGATTGATGAAAAAGACAGAAATCCACTGCATACGACGACTTACGGCGTAGGTGAGTTGATTTTGGATGCAATCAGTAGAGGATGTCGGAAGTTCATCATCGGCATCGGTGGAAGTGCAACCAATGACGGCGGTGTCGGTATGCTGCAGGCACTCGGCTTTGAATTTTTAGATGCAAAAGGCAATGCAATTTCACAAGGTGCAAAGGGGCTGAAAGCGCTGACAGAAATCCGTATGGACAATGCGGAGAAAGCGCTTGCGGAATGTGAATTTTGCGTGGCTTGTGACGTGAAGAATATACTCTGCGGTGAGAGCGGCTGCAGCGCCGTATACGGACCGCAAAAGGGAGCAACCCCT
Source organism: Clostridia bacterium (assembly GCA_017411585.1). Lineage (GTDB taxonomy): Bacteria > Bacillota > Clostridia > UBA1381 > UMGS1253 > RGIG2041. Next base: position 5,951 of record JAFQPV010000200.1, read on the forward strand.
GAAATGATAAAGGATATGGATGCTTGGCTTATGCATTATGCAGAGCTGACGAAGAAAGCTTTGCCGAATGCAGACGAAAATGCGCCGGGTACGGGCGCGGCCGGCGGTATGGGATTTGCGTTGTTGGCGTACTTGAACGCGACGTTGGCTTCCGGGGTGGATTTGGTAATTCGTGAAACCAATCTTGAAGCACATATACAGGATGCAGATTTCGTGATTACGGGTGAGGGAAGACTTGACGGACAGTCCTATATGGGAAAAGCACCGATTGGTGTTGCGAAGCTTGCTAAGAAATACAACAAGCCGGTGCTTGCGTTTTCGGGCTGCGTAACTGATGATGCGGTAAATTGCAATGCGCACGGCATTGATGCATTTTTCCCGATTGTCAGAACGCCTTGCACTTTGCAGGAGGCTATGGATTGTGATAATGCGTATAAGAATTTAAGCGATACAGTTGAACAAGCTTTTCGTTTAGTTCAGACACTGAATTAAATAACAAAACACCCAATGCTTGCATCGGGTGTTTTGATTTATGCATAGATGATTTCAAGACCGGCTTTTACAAGGGCTTCAAACGTTTCTTTTTTGAGTGCCGTGTCTGTTACAATGTAATCTGCGACATCGGTTGGATAGACTTTTGTAAAGGCATTTCTGTCAAATTTAGAATTGTCTGCAACAATAATACAGGTATCGGACTGGTCAATCATCGTTTTATCTACCTGTGTTTCCTCGGCGTAGTAAGTGGAAAATCCGTTTTTGTAATCAATGCCGTCTACGGAGAGAATTAGTTTATCTGCGTGATACTTTTTCAGTGTCTCGGTTGCGTCCTCGCCGTAAGTGAATTGATACTTTGCGTTAATTGTGCCGCCGACTAAGACAATGTTGAAATTTGGATTGTTCGAGCCTTCCAAAGCAATAGAAATCGAATTTGTAACGATGTTTAAGTTGTAGTCTGACGGTAGCAAACGAAAGGCGAGAAGCGTG
>JAFQPV010000201.1 GCA_017411585.1 Clostridia bacterium
ATGTGGATGTTGCAAAAGCCAACAACGGTACAGTCGGCGTTGCGGTAAAGACGGCATCTTCCAGAAAAGCACTCAAAACCGAGACCAAGCCGGCAAATGTTACACCGACCACAACCGGTACGGTGTTTGTTTATGACGATGCAAGCAAGGGTACGCAGGGCGCAACCGTTAATGCGGACAGTAGCCAATGGACAAAGCAGACCACGGCGACGCTTGCGCAGTTTAAATACGGTATGCATAATGACAACCCGGTCTATATTGTCGATTCGACCTCAACCTCGAAGCACTACCCGACGCTTAAGCTGAGTCCGCAATCGGGCGAACTTAAAAAAGTTTCGCTCAGCTTTTCGGTCATTACCTCCTCAAGCACGGCAAGTCTGATTATCGCTTCAGATACGGACAGATCCTCGACACTGTTTTCCGTTGGCAAGTCGACCGATTGGCAAAGTGTTTCGGCAGAGATTGATTTGGAAAATTCAACCTATACTGCAACGGTGGGCGGCGAAAAGACAACCGGCAGCTTCCACAAGATTGAGGATTTAAAGACAGTTGAAATTTCGGTACAAAATGTGATTATTGCCGGTGATACGACCTACTGGGACAATTTCTTAATTGAAACGCCGGACAAGATTGTATCTAAGCCGGTACTCGATAAGGACGGCAATGTGCATATTGAAAACATTGTGGTCACAAAGGAAAATTGGGTGATGAAAAACCTAAAGCCGCATCCGCGCATCCACATCACAAGCTGGGATGCGATGAAGGCAAAGGTTGCTTCTTCGCCGAAGATGCAGGAATGGCACGCAAATGTGCTGCGTGAGGCGGAAGCAATGCTGACTATGCCGCTCGTGGATTGGGCAAATATGCCGACAGGCACCAATTTGACCAATGCGCGTACATTGATGGCGCGTGCGTATGTTTTAGGCTATGCATTTAAGATGACCGATGACATCCGATTCAAGAATAAGCTTGTCGAAGAGCTTTTTGAAGCCGGCAGACAGGACGACTGGACGACACGCTCGTATCTCGGCAATGCGGAATTAAATCACGGCTTCGCCGTTGCGTACGACTGGCTCTATTATGATTTTACTGCCGAGGAAAAGGAAATCATCCTGCGTGACTGGTTCAAGGGCGGCATCGGCGAGTATGTGAAAAACTACTCGGGTAAGGTAACGAACATCAACTTTATGTATGTAACTTACAACTGGAATCCGGTCTGCAACGGTGCGGCGATGATTGCGGCGGTTGCGCTGGCGGATGAGTATCCGGATGTGGCGGAATTTCTTTTGGATAAGGCAACCTACAACATTAAAAAGGCGATTGATGAGTATAACCCGCAAGGCGGCTTTAACGAGGGTACGCAGTACTGGGGCTATGCGGCAAGATATTTAGGCTATGCAATGTCTTCCTTGCGCTCTGCGACAAAGGATGGCTACACCCTTGATGAGGAATATCAGTTCTGGAACTATCCGGGCGTAAAGGAAACGATTGAGTTTCCGCTGTATATGAATACAAGCGCAGGCTCGTTTAACTATGGCGACTCGGATGCACAAAATAAGGCAAACAATGAATTGCTCCATCTGTGGGCAAATATGTACGATTGGGATATGCCGGGCTGGTTCGGCTTGAAAAATGAGCGCGAACGCGGCTTGTACGGCGGTATGGATTCGGTGCTTGCGATGGCTTGGTATGATGTGGAAGGTTATACCTATGATCATAGCGAATTTCCGCTTGATAAGGCATACGGTCAGGATAATTTCAGTGCAGTTTCGATGCGTTCCTCCTGGGAAGACCCGAATGCACTTTTCATCGGGCTTGAAGGTGCAATGCCGGCGACAAATCATATGAACTACTCGGCAGGTACATTTATGATTGAGTCCGATGGCGTAATCTGGGCAACCATGCGCGGTTACGGTTCGTCTGCCGATGCAGCAATCAACTACGCAGGCCGTGCGGAAGGACAGAACACCGTTGTGCTCAATCCGAATGAAGGTGCGGGACAGACGCACCGTGTGCTCGCACCGCTTTATAAGTCGGATTTTGCGGAAAATGAAGGCTACGGTATCATTGATATGACACCGATGGATACGGACTACAAAAAGGCGCTCCGTGGTGTGATGATGACAGACAATCGCACAAGAGTGCTCCTGCAGGACGAAGTTACCACAAAGGAACCATCCGAGTGGTGGTGGTTTATGCACACAGCTGCAAAGTCCACGCTTTCGGCGGACAGAAAATCTGTTTTGTTAGAGGATGAAAAGAACGGCGCAAGAATGTGGATGCACATTTATGGCGGTCCGGCGGAGGCAAAATTCATGCTGATGGATGCGCAGCCGCTGCCGACATCGCCAAATCCGACAACGCAGACAATCAGCTATGGCACAAAGATTGCAATTCATCTGGAAAATGTAACAGATATGAAAATCGGTGTGGAGTTCCTGCCGCTCAAGGCTGGGGAGGCACCATACAGCACAACAAGCCTTGTGCCGATGGATAACTGGACGGTTGATAAGGGCGCGCAAAAGCCTTTAGAGCGCAAAATGGGCAATGCGACGGTATTAAAGCTCGATAGTCCGGTTGCCTTTGCAAAGGGCAGACGCACCTATGTGGATACGGCAAATTATGATGTCGTACCGTTCACTGAAAACGGCAGAACACTCGTGCCGGTGCGATTTATTGCAGAAAACTTCGGCGCAACCGTCGGTTGGGATGATGCTACGCAGGCTGTAACCGTCAACTTAGACGGCAACAACATTGCGCTGCAAATCGGCTCCAATCAGATGGTGGTCAACGGTGTTGCGCAGACGTTGGATGTGCCGGCGCAGACCTATAATTCCAGAACGCTTATTCCGCTCCGTGCACTTGTTGAGGCACTCGGCAAATCCGTATTCTGGGACGACAGGGGCCTCATTATCATCAGCGATAAGGAAAAAGCTTGGGATGCCGTGCAGGTAAACAGTTTGCTTGAGATGCTTGGTAGCCGCGTATATGTCAACGGTGCGGAATTTACTGCCTTTACAACAGAGGACACACACTACTGTCTGCAGGATGCGACAAGTGTGGCGGCTGTTGGTTTGGATGGTGCAAGTGTAAATGCAGCGGACAACGGTGAAGCATTTGTTTTGACAATGAACGGCAAGCAATACACCTTTGAGAAGGGTACAAACGAATTTGCAGGCTCGGTACTGGCTTCAGCATCGACGCAGGCACCGGTATCGGTCGTGCTGAAAAATAACGTCGGCACGGCAGACGGCAAGGAAAAGCGCATCTATGTTGCGGATGTAACGATGAACGGCGGCGAAACCTATGGTAAGACCGGTACGATTGATAAGGATTTATCCACGCGCTGGTCGGCAAATATTGATGATTCCTGGCTCTGCTTCGACTTCGGCGAGGTGCAGAATGTGCAGGCGATGAGCTTTGCCGGCATGAACGGCACATCCAGACAGAGCGTATTTGATGTGTATGCGTCTACAGACGGTGTAAACTTCACGCTTGTGAAGGAAGGTCTCAGAAACAGCGGCACAACCGATATGCCGGAGATTCTGGAGCTTGGCAGCGTGCAGGCAAGATACATTAAGCTTTGCGGTCACGGCTATATCAGCGGTACAAGCAATGGTAAGTGGAACAGCTGGACAGAAGTGGCGTTTTATAAAACACCTGCTGATGCGCAGGCAGAATCGCTGCTCTGGGGCAGCTGGTTCAGTGCAGGCGGCATCGCAGGCAAAGTTGGCAGCACGCATAAACTAAGCGTTTCGGCAATCAACTCCGCAAATCTGGCGAGCGACTTCCCGGCGGGCACGGAAATTTACTATTATGTTGTAGACCCGACCAAGGCGAGCGTAACGCAAGACGGTACGGTAACGCTACTTGCGCAGGGTGAAACAAGACTCGGCGTGCGTGTATCGATGTACGGCGGTGCAATTGAGCGTTATGCATTTATGAATATTTTGGTTGAGTAGTGAAAAAAAGAAGGTGTGCGATGCACGCCTTCTTTTTTAATGCAGAATGCAGAATGAGAAATGAGAAATGGCATTGTAAGGTATTCTTTGTATTTTGGGTTGTAATTGAACGGAAAATGTGGTATAATACCTTTGCTACAACTTTTTTAACTATGCCATACATTGGCAAAACAATCTTTAAATAAACTGTAAGTCAGAGGGTACGCTATTGTTAAAAAGCGTACACTCTTGTTTCGCATACCTCTGAACTACGGTTTATTGTTATGGTTAAAAAAGTGTGTAGCAACCTTTTGAAACAGAGTCCCTGCGCTTTTTGGTGCGTGGCTCTGCCTTCGGGTTGGCTGCGCACTTTTTTATTATGCAGAGGTATGTTTATGAAAACGGTTACTTTTTGCGGACACAGGACTTTGTCCATTGCGGAGACAGAGCGGCTTCGTGTTCGTTTGTATGCCGAAATTGAAAAGATGATTTTCCAAGGTGCTGCGGAGTTTTTGCTCGGTGGCTATGGCGATTTTGACCGGCTTTGTGCAAAAACGGTAAAAGCGCTTCAAGCAAAATACCCGCACATCAAATCCGTGTTGGTCATTCCATATTTGAACAGGGAATACAATACGGAGCTCTACGACTGTACAGAATATCCGCCGATTGAAGCGGTTCCGCCGCGTTATGCCATTGTGAAAAGAAATGCATATATGGTGGAACGGGCAGAAATAGTTATTGCATATGTAAAGTACACCTTCGGTGGTGCTTGGACAACGCTGGAGTATGCAAAAAGAAGGAAGAAAACGATTATAGTGATGGATTGAATTTGTGCGGTGCTGCGCAAGCGACATATAGGTTATTCGCTATACACATATTATAACCAATATCGTAGGGGACGATGCCCACATCGTCCCGTAAATCATATACAAACAAAAATTTTAAATCAACATCGTAGGGATCGGCCTCCCGGACGGTCCGTTTATGCGTAAAAAAAAGAAGGTATGCGATTGCATACCTTCTTTTTAAGTGCATTAGTTTTCGCCTGATTCCTTAACAGCCTTTGCATGTTCTGCCTGGATTTCCGGGAAAACGGAAAGCATCGGCTCGATATCCTTGTGCTTTACTCTTCTGTCGATGTAGTTCTTTGTAATCTTCATTACCAGCGGACTTAAAACGATAACGCCGATTAAGTTCGGGAGCATCATCAAGCCGTTGAAGGTATCGGAGATATCCCAAGCCAGCGAAGAGGTCATTACTGCACCGAGGAAGATGGTTACAAGGTGAATTACCTTGTACAGCTTTAAGGTCTTTGTACCGAAGAGGTACTCCCAAGCCTTAGAACCGTAGTGGTCCCAACCGAGGGCGGTTGTAAACGCAAACAGGAAGATTGCAAGTGCGATGAACTTACCGCCGATGTTCCAGAAGCCGAATACAGTATTAAAGGAATCGGCAACCGTTGTACCAACATCTTCAAAGGTTGTGTACAGGTTTGCAACGTCGCCTCTTGTTGTGAGAACAACGAGTGCGGTTAATATACATACAACCATTGTATCTGCAAATACTTCGAAGATACCCCACAT
>JAFQPV010000027.1 GCA_017411585.1 Clostridia bacterium
AGCTGTATCAGAAGACGATTTTCGGCAAGCCGCACAAGATGCAGAGCGGCGAGGTGGTTGCGGTAAAGAACATTATTGTAATGCTGATTGGCGATACCGACCTTGGGGACGGCTCGGCAAGACGCAATATCAACACCACCGGCAGCGGCAAGGGCTACTACATCACCAACGGCGTTTGCGAGGAAATCACCTGGTCGAAGAGTGCGCGCGGTGCAAACACCGAGTATAAAAAGGCAGATGGCACAGCGCTTGAAATCAATCCGGGCAAGACGATTATAAATCTCATCAGTCCGGCAATCGGTGCTGTGATAGAGTAGGGGACGATGCCTTCATCGTCACGCGAATTATGCATACAATAAGGGGCGGATGAGGACATCTGCCCTTATATTTTTATTGTAAAAAAATACACGCCGAGGTGTTGCGCCTCGGCGTGCGTTGGTTTTTTAAATTATTTGTAGAGCGGACCGTAGGTCTGGCAAGCTCTGTAGTCCTGACCTTCCTTGTCCATACCGAATGCATTCCATGCAGCCGGACGGTAGATGTCCTCTTCCGGTACATTGTGCATGCAAACCGGAATGCGAAGCATCGAGCACATTGTAATCAGGTCTGCGCCGATGTGACCGTAGGAGATAGCACCGTGGTTTGCGCCCCAGTTCATCATTACCTCGTAAGCGGTCTTAAACGGCGAGCCTTCCTTACCGTCACAGCGCGGTGCAAACCATGTGCACGGCCATGTCGGGTTGGTGCGCTCCATTAACTTGTCGTTTACATCCTTCGGCAGGTTTACTGTCCAGCCTTCTGCAATCTGCAGTACCGGGCCGAGACCTTTTACGAGATTCAAGCGAATCATGGTTACAGGCATTTCAGCGTAGGTGTCAAAGTGGCTCGAGAAACCGCCGCCACGGAAGTTGTCAAAGCCTGCCTCGCACCAGGTGGTAGCGTCGGTCATCTTCTTGATATCCTCGTCGGTTACTTCCCACCAACGCTTCATCACAGCGTTGCCGTTTTCGTCGGTGCATACGCCGGAAGCGTCCAGGCAAGCTGCGCCGGAGTTGAGCAGGTGGATAATACCGTCAGACTCAGCAGCCTTACCCTCTAATTTATAACCGGTTACGCGCTCGGTTGCATCGCCGGACCAGTAGGTACGCACGTCTGCAAAAATCTGTGCGCGGTGGGTGAGAAGACGCATCATCAGCATACCCATACCGTTGAGCACATCGTTCTCGGTTGCGAGTGTGAACGGCTCGCGCGCGCCTTCATAGTCGAAGGTGGAGCTTAAAAGTGCTTCCGGATAGTCGCAGTTCGGCCAATGGTCTGTCCACTGTCTCTGACCCTGGAAACCGCCGGCAATCGCGTTGTGACCAACCTTTTCTTCCTCAAAAGCATCCGGGAGATTTTTGTTGCCTGCCATCAAATCCTTGATGATGCAGTACATTTTAACGGTGAACTCCCACTGCTTATCCTTTTCTTCCTGTGTAAACTTAATGCGGCGCTCTTCACCGAGGAATTCTACGCTCTCCGGATTATCGTCTCTGCCTTCCTTGCAGTGCTCTTTTGTCCAGGCAAGCGCTTTCTGATATTCTTCCTCGTTGTAGATGCCCTCTTCCATACGGCGCAGGATTTCAACCTCGTCTACGGATTCAACGCGCATACCGAAGTAGCTTTCCATCATATCCTGGTCAATAATCGAGCCTGCGATACCCATGCACTGGGAGCCAATCTGCAAATAGGACTTACCGCGCATGGTTGCAACTGCAACAGCGGCACGGCCGAATCTGAGCAGCTTTTCCTTTACATCCTCCGGAATGTCCGTAATCTGGTCTAAATCCTGTACCTCGTGACCGTAGATGCCGAATGCCGGCAGACCCTTCTGCGCGTGACCTGCCAAAACAGCTGCAAGATATACAGCGCCCGGACGCTCTGTGCCGTTAAAGCCCCAAACGCCCTTGATGGTTCTCGGGTCCATATCCATGGTTTCCGAGCCGTAGCACCAGCACGGTGTAACGGACAGCGTAATGTCTACGCCTTCTTTTTCAAACTTCTTTGCGCAAGCGGCTGCCTCCGGTACACGACCGATGCAGGTGTCTGCAAGCACAACCTTTACCGGCTCACCGTTGGAGTAGAACAGGTTTTCCTCAAAGAGCTTCTTTGCGGCATTTGCCATTGCCCATACCTGCGGCTCTAAGGATTCGCGCAGCATCATCGGGCCGCGTCTGCCGTCTACAACCGGACGAATACCGATCACCGGATAATCACCGACATATCTGTTTTTTGCCATAGTTTTATACCTCCGTAAAAATTATTTTAAAATACTACCTATACTATAATCATATACTTGAAAAAGAGATAATACTTGTGTTATAATGGAAAAAAGTATAAGAATATTCAGTTTTTGGTGATTATATGATTTATAATGAACTCAAGCAGCGCGGTACGGCGGATTTTCCGATAGAGCTCTATCAGATTGACCGTGACCATACGCGTTATGAAATGGCGGCACACTGGCATGGCGAATTGGAGATTATTCGCGTGCTGCGCGGTGTGTTGCATGTAAAATTAAATAACAATGCCTACACTGTGCGCGCAAATGAAATCGTGTTTGTCAATCCTGAAACCGTGCATCAGGCAACGCCGGAGGATTGCGACTACGAATGTATTGTGTTTCACCCGGATTGCCTGCCTGCACCGGTGCAGGGCGCAAACTATTTTATTGAGTGCTTAAAAAACCACGAGTATGCCTTGATTGAGCACATTAAGCAGCCGTTGCCTGTGCTTGCAGAGGCGGTGGAGGCACTGTTTGGTGCATTGGCACAGCCGTCCTCGGGCTATAAATTCAAGGTCATCGGTGCGCTGTATCAGCTGTTCGGCGTTTTGGTGGACGCGCATATGTACCGGCAGACGGGCGGCGCGGAAATTGCCGCAGACAAGGATGTGCCGAAGCTGCGCGCGGTGCTTGCATTTATTCGCGGTCATTACGACAGCGCCATTACGCTTGGGGATATGGCAGCGGCGGCGGGGATGTCGTCTAAATATTTTTGCTACTTCTTTAAGGGAATGACCGGGAAAACGCCGGTCGAGTATTTAACGCTTTACCGCATAGAAAAAGCATCGGGCAAGCTACTTCGCTCGGATTTGAGCGTGACCGCGATTGCCTATGCCTGCGGTTTTAACGATTTGAGCTATTTTATTAAGACGTTTAAGCAGATTAAGGGGATTACCCCGGCGCAGTACAGAAAGGCATCACAGAGATAGAAAAAAGCCGTAGCGAATATTTGAATGCTACGGCTTTTATTATTATGATTTTTAAATGCGGAGATGCTGAGCGTTTCCTACACCTCATCAGTCACCTTACGGTGACAGCTTCCCCTCAAGGGGAAGCCTTTAAAACTTGGTGTTTAAAATGGTTTTCAGGGGGTTGCCGTCTTTGCCGTCCATAATGGTATAAGCTGCATTGCTGCCGTATTGCGTGCGCTCCATTAACGGCTTTGTGAGTGCGTTATGCAGCAAAAGCGCAATGTCTGCCTTGGTTGCGGCGCGATTGGTGTCCGTAATTGTGATGCCGCTTGTTAATGCAAGGTCTGCGGCTGTAGTCAGGTAGCCGTACGGATAGCCGCCGATGTCCATTGCCATTGGGGCATAGCCAAGTGTGTGAACAGTGATTTTTAAAAGTTCATTATAGGTAACAGCTTCCTCCGACTTAAAAGTGCCGTCTCCGTGACCGCAAAAAATGCCTAACTTTGTTGCGGTGCAGATGTCAGCGTAGTGCGGATGTGCTGTATCTACATCTGTATATGGACTTTGAGCATCCGGCATGGTAGGCGTATTTAGAAAAGCAACGATAATTTTTGCCATTTCGCCGCGCGTTACGGTTGCTTCGGGATGAAACGATGTGCCAACATCGCCGTCAAAGATGCCGAGCACCTGCAGCTGTCTTGTTGCCTCGTAGAGTGCTGCGTTTTCTGCGGGAATATCGGAATAGCCGCTTTCGTTTGCTGCACAGATTAATGTGCCGCTTACGGAAGTCTCATTGGGATTGGTCAATTCAATGCTGTAGTGCTGTTCGGTTTCAAAATGTGTATAGTTTAAATACCATTCCGAAGTATAGCTGTTGAGCACCGATATTTTGGTCGAATACAAAACTTCGTCCGTGTCGGCTTTTTTGATGGTAAGCGTTATATCGTGTGCCTCTGCATCAGTGGTGTATTTCAGCTTTACGCCTGTCATCAGGGCAGGGGAAAATACAAAATCGGATGTAGCGGTTTCGCCGGCGTTTATGCTGTAGAGCCATGTTTTGCTTTCGGCGGGCAGGGAAACGACTTCTTTTTCCTGCGCAAAGCAAAGACCGGCTGTAAGCTGCAGCAACAGAGCGGCAGTCAGTAGGATTGTTAAAAACTTTTTCATTGGTGTACCTCCTTGTGATGTGAAAAATTTATGCGTTTTATCTGTAACGCATATAAAGTTTAACATATTTTCCCCAATTTGTCAATCGCAATTTGCACGCGATAATATACGTGCAAAACTGATGTATGTATATTTATGCTTTTTGCATTTATAATAGTGGGTGAGGAAGTGATACTATGTTTAAAGTGCGTCATACCGAGGAAACCGCAAATCGCACCTTCAGATTTCCAAAGCCTTTGCTTGAGAAAATGTCCGTTGTTGCGCAAAAAGAAAACGTTTCCTTAAACAGCTTTGTCGTACAATGTTGTGAGTACGCTCTGAGTAACTTTAAGCAATCTGAGAATAAGACAGAAAAATAAAAACAAAAGGACTTGCACGCGCAAGTCCTTTTTGTATGCATTTGCGGCAATGGTGCATCATTGCCCTACGGTGTGAATTTGGTTTGTGCGTGAGGTCTTGCCGGCGAGCGGCTATATTTCGACAAATCTTGACAAGCCCTTTTTTCTTCTATATACTGTATTCTGGGAGATTTTGGGGGAGAGATACAGATGAAAAAAGGGTTTAAAATCGTCATTGTTGTTTTGTGTGTACTGCTGATTGCGGCGATTGCAGCGACACTGTTTTTTGTGAAGCTTGCGCAGGAAAGACAAGCTGTAGTGGAGGCGAAAAAAGCGGAAATCGTGGCACTGTGTATGCCGGCGTTTTCGGTGGCGTATTCCAATGCAGATGCTTATGCGCCGGCGGCGACAAATGTCAAAACAGCGCAGACGATTCTTGAAGCGTATGAAATTGAAACGGAAACGACAAAAATTCTTGTGCGCGATGCGCGTGCACATTTAGAGGCGCTCACGGAAAATCCGCTTTTGAACTACGATGAGGCTGCACTTGCGGCAGTGGTTTCGGATGTACTCGCCGGTCAAAACGGAAACTGGTCGTATTGCATCAAAATTCCGGGTACGGCGTTTTACGTGGAGCAAAACAACCGCCCGATGCAGGCGGCAAGCACGATTAAGCTGTTTAATATGGTTACGCTGTTTGACGAAATCGAAAAGGGCAACCTGACGATGGACGGCGCGACAGAGGCGCGCATGGAGGCGATGATTACCGTCAGCTCCAACCCGGATTCGAATGAAATTGTGCGCACGATTGGCAAAGGCAATTTTGCGGCGGGCGCCAAAAAGGTGACAGAGTATGCACACGCGCTCGGCTGTGCGGATACGCAGGAGGAGCATATGCTCTACGATGAAAAGGTGCTCACGCCGGGTGAAAACTTAACCTCGGTGCGCGACTGCGCCGATGTGCTTGAAAAGCTGTACCTGGGCAAATGTGTTTCCAAAGCGGCGGATGCGCAGATGCTGGAAATTCTGAAAAAGCAGACACGTCGCTTCAAAATTCCGATGGGGCTGCCAAAAGGGACGGTTGTGGCAAACAAAACCGGCGAAAACAGCAAGGTGGAGTTGGATGTTGGCATTATATATGCGCCAAAGTGCGATTATATCCTCTGCATCGGCGTAACGGAATTCGGCAATACTGCTGTACGAAAGACGATTTCAGAGGTGTCTGAAGCGGTGTATGCATTTTTTAATGCATAATTTTCTAAAATAGTAAAATTTATATTGAGCTTTTTAGGAAGCTATGCTATAATTATAATGCAGTTTTTCGGGATGTTTTAAGGGAAAGCTGCAAAACCTACAGAACAGAAAGGAACATCAGGGAGAATGGAAATTTTGTATGAAACAATTATGCAGCTGCAGTGGCAGCAGGTCGTCATGTGGATTATTGGTGGCATTTTGATTTATCTTGCCATTAAAAAGGATATGGAGCCTACACTGCTTTTGCCGATGGGCTTTGGTGCAATTTTGGTTAACCTGCCGCTCTCCGGTGCGATTCATCCGCTGACTGAGCTGTTTAATGCAGGTATTGCAAACGAGCTTTTCCCGCTGTTATTGTTCATCGGTATCGGTGCGATGATTGACTTCGGTCCGCTTCTGTCGAACCCGAAGCTGATGATTTTCGGTGCGGCGGCACAGTTCGGTATTTTCTTTACACTTTCGCTTGCACGTTTGGTTGGTTTTGAAATCAACGACGCGGCTTCGATTGCAATCATCGGTGCGGCAGACGGCCCGACCTCGATTGTCGTGGCGCAGGCATTAAAGTCAAATTATGTCGGCGCAATTATGGTAGCGGCGTATTCGTATATGGCACTTGTGCCGATTATTCAGCCGCCGGTTATTAAGCTGATTACCACGAAGAAGGAACGTATGATTAAGATGGATTACAAGCCGATGGCTGTATCCAAGCTGACAAGAATTTTGTTCCCGATTGTGATTACAATCATCACCGGTCTCGTTGCACCGGAAAGTGTAGCACTCATCGGTTTTCTTATGTTCGGTAACCTTATTCGTGAATGTGGCGTGCTCGATAATCTTTCCGAGACAGCACAGAAGGTGCTTGCAAACCTGGTTACACTTTTCCTGGGCATCACAATTGCGCTGAAGATGCAGGCAAACCTGTTCTTAACACCGCAAACACTGCTCATTTTGGGTCTCGGTCTTGTAGCATTTGTTTTCGATACCTTCGGCGGTGTTATGATTGCAAAGCTGTTTAATTTGTTCTTAAAGCCGGGCAAGAAGTTAAACCCGATGATTGGTGCATCCGGTATTTCCGCATTCCCGATGTCGGCGCGTGTGGTACATAAGATGAGCCTTGCTGAGGACAGCTCGAACTTCCTTTTGATGCATACCATCGGTGTAAACGTATCCGGTCAGATTGCATCCGTTATTGCGGGCGGTTTGATTTTGGGCTTCTTTGGTTAATGCAGGAGGATATTGAATATGTATGGATTTTTAAAATGGGTTGAAGGACTGGGGGCTTGGACAGTGAATACATTTAACGTAAATGCATTTATAGATTCTTTGCAGTATATGGGTAAGGGCATGGCAGTTATTTTAATTGTAACCGTTGTGTTAATCCTTTGTGTATATCTTTTAAACGTAGCAACAAAAGAAAAAAACTAAGAATAAATGCTTTTTTGGAGTAATTTGGAGAACGGAGAAAAGAGCTTATGAGTACGATTGTTCTTAGTGTAATCACGCTGCTTGGCGGACTTGCTTTCTTCTTATACGGCATGAGCACCATGTCGAACGGACTGGAGAAGGTTGCCGGCGGTAAGTTTGAAATTATGCTCAAAAAGGCAACGAGCAGACCGGTGAAGGGGATGCTGCTCGGTATGCTGATTACGATTGCAATTCAGTCATCCTCGGCGATGACGGTTATGCTGGTCGGTTTGGTAAACTCCGGCATTATGCAGATGGGGCAGACCATCGGTGTCATCATGGGTTCCAACATCGGTACAACGCTGACACCGTGGATTTTGAGCCTTTCGGGCATTGAGTCGGGCAATTTGGCGCTGCAGCTGTTAAAGCCGGCGAATTTCGCACCGCTGTTTGCCTTTATTGGCATTTTGCTGACAATGGTTGCTAAGTCGGAACGCAAAAAGGATGTTGGTAAGATTTTAATCGGCTTTGCCGTTTTGATGTTCGGTATGGAGCTGATGGGCGATTCCGTCAGCGGTCTTGAGGACAACGAGCAGTTTAAGAGCATCTTAACTGCATTTACAAACCCGATTTTGGGCGTGCTTGTGGGTGCAATCTTTACGGGCATCATCCAAAGCTCGGCGGCATCTGTCGGTATTTTGCAGACACTTGCCGGCAGCGGCCTGATTACCTACAGCGTTGCCATTCCGATTATTATGGGTCAAAACATTGGTACCTGTGTGACGGCGCTCATTTCCAGTATCGGCGTAAATAAAAATGCCCGCCGCGTATCGGTTGTGCATATCAGCTTTAACTTAATCGGTACGTTTGTGTGCCTTGTGGTATATTTAATTGCCGACAGCCTTGTGGATTTCACCTTCTCTGAGCTGCCGATTGATGCAGTTGGTATCGCGCTTGTACATACCATCTTTAATATAGTAACAACCTTGATGCTGTTCCCGTTTACAAAGCAGTTGGAGAAAATGGCACACTTCTTTGTACGCAGCGGGGAAGATGGTGCGGAAGTCACCGAAATGATTGACGAACGACTCTTAAAATCGCCGTCCATTGCGATTGCAGAGTGCCGCAATCTGACGTGCGAGATGGCAAAGATTGCCGAAGATACCTTCTGCAGCGCAGCAGATTTGATTACAAGCTATGATGAAGCACTTGCTGAAAAGATTATCAAATTAGAAGATAAGCTTGATATGTATGAAGACAAGCTTGGTACGTATTTAATCAAGCTTTCCGGCTGTGATTTGACCGATGCAAACAGCAAAGAGGTTTCCATTATGCAGCACTGTATCGGTAACATCGAGCGTATCGGTGACCATGCAGTTAACATTGTGTACATTGCGCGCGAGATGCAGGAAAAGGGCATTGTGTTCTCCGAGGAAGGCGCCAAGGCAAAAGCCGTTGTGGTTGCAGCCATCAAAGAAATTTTGCAAAACACCATGCAGTCGCTGTGTGATGACAATGTAACGCTTGCAAAGCTTGTCGAGCCGCTTGAGCAGGTCATCGACCGCATCATCGAGCAGGCGAGAGACAAGCACTTAGATCGCCTTGAAGCAGGCAAATGTACCATCAAGGACGGCTTTGTCTATAACGACATTCTTTCCGACTTTGAGCGTGTATCCGACCACTGCTCCAATATCGCCGTTTGTGTAATTCGTGCAGAAAGCTTCGACTTTGAAACGCACGAATACTTAAGCGATATGAAAAAGCCGGGTCATGCAGATTATGAGGCGGCATACAATATGTATCTTGAAAAGTATAAGATTGCGTAAGGCATAATAAAAAGCACTCGAAAGAGTGCTTTTTTATGTCAATTTCTTCGCTGATTCTAATTGTAAAAAGGCTAATTTTGTGTAATGCTTCGTTGCAGGTGCGAGCCCGTACACGAGTACTGTGCTTGCACCTGCGCCTCGTCTTACAGCAAAATTATATCTTTTTATGTTGATTGTAATATTTGAGTTTCTTCGCTGCTTGTAGTTGTAAAAAGGTAAAATTGGCGCATTATGTCGTTAAAATGCTCGCGCATATCGTAGGGCGCGCGCCTGTGTGCCGCGCCGCGAACATGGCACAAAGCAAGCGGAACGACACACAGGTCGTTCCCTACGACATCCGATTTTCCGCTTTTTATGCTGGTTTGGGAAAAATAATGCATTTTCAAGCAGATTTCTTGACAAACAATTAAAAAAAGAGTATGATTATAAAATAGATTGTTTGAAAGGGATGGATTGAAATGGAAATCAAAATCACCAAAACAACAACACCGAAGGAAAAGCCGCAGGGCCCGCTCGGTTTCGGCAAATATTTTACGGACCATATGTTTGTGATGGATTACACACCGGAAAAGGGCTGGCACGATGCACGCATCGTTCCGTTTGCAGACCTCGTGCTGCATCCGGCATCGACAGTTTTCCACTACGGTGCAGAAATTTTTGAGGGCTTAAAGGCATACAGAACCGCAAATGGCGACATTCAGATGTTCCGCCCGATTGAAAACATGAACAGAATGAACCAGTCTGCAGAGCGTCTTTGCCTGCCGCAGATTGATGCCGAGTTCGGCGTTGAGGCACTCAAGACATTTGTAGAGCTTGAAAAGGATTGGGTACCGACAGAAGAAGGTACAAGCCTTTACTTAAGACCGTTCCTCTTCGGCGCTGACCCGTTTTTAGGCGTACACGCTGTTGAAAAGGCGCAGTTCTTAATCATCGCATCTCCGGTGGGTGCATACTATGCAACCGGTCTTGCGCCGGTAAAAATTATGATTGAGTCCGAAGACGTTCGTGCAGTGCGCGGCGGTACGGGCTATGCAAAGTGCGGCGGTAACTACGCAGCAAGTAACCGTGCAGGTGCAAAGGCGGAAGCCAAGGGCTTTTCGCAGGTGCTCTGGCTCGACGGCGTAGAGCGCAAGTACGTTGAAGAAGTCGGCGCAATGAACGTTATGTTCTTAATCGACGATGAAATCGTTACACCGGCACTCACAGGCTCGATCCTGCCGGGTATCACAAGAAAGTCCATCATCGAAATTTTGAAGGACAAGGGCTACAAGGTGTCTGAAAGACTCTTAAGCGTGGACGAAATCAAGGATGCACTTGCAACCGGCAGAATGAAGGAAGCTTGGGGCTGCGGCACAGCTGCCGTTGTTTCCCCGATTGGTCAGCTGACCTACGAGGACAATGATTACATCATCAACAACGGTGAAATCGGCGCGCTCACCCAGGAACTCTACGACACACTTACCGGCATTCAGTGGGGTAAGGTGGAGGACAAATATGGTTGGATTTGCCCTGTAGCGTAAGGCACAATTAAAAGCACTCATTCGAGTGCTTTTTTATTATGCCGATTTCTTCGCTGATTGTAGTTTTAAAAAGGTAAATTTTGTGTAATACTTCGTTATGGCACCGAGCCCGTACGCGAGTACTGTGTTCGGTGCCATGCCTCGTCTTACAGCAAAATTTCCTCTTTTTATGTTGATTGTAGTTTTAAAAAGGTAAAATTGGCGCATTATGTCGTTAAAATGCTCGCGCATATCGTAGGGCGCGCGCCTGTGTGCCGCGCCGCGAACAT
>JAFQPV010000202.1 GCA_017411585.1 Clostridia bacterium
ATCCTTAAGACCGCCGGTTTCGCGAACAATCGGCAGTGTGCCGTATTTCATAGAGATAATCTGGCTTAAACCGCACGGCTCAAAGCGCGACGGCATTAAAAATGCGTCGGAGCCGGCGTAAATCTTATGTGCCAGGTTGTTATCAAAGCAAATTCTTGCTGCAAATTTATCGGGATATGTCTTAGAATACCAGTGGAACATATTTTCATAATGCGAATCGCCTGTGCCGAGCACAACGAGCTGCACATCCCATTTTGCAAGCTCTGCAATGATTTGCGCAATCAGGTCAAAGCCCTTTTGCGAGGTTAAGCGGCTGACAATACCAATGAGCATACTGTCCGGATTTTGCGCAAGACCTAAATCCTTCTGCAGTGCAAGCTTGTTTGCGGCTTTACCGCTGACAAAGTTTCTGGCGTTATACATTTTGTAAATGCCTTCGTCCGTTGCCGGATTGTACTGTTCGTAGGAAAGACCGTTTACAATACCGGTCAGCTGATGGTCTCTTGCGCGCATCAGTCCGTCCAGACCTTCGCCGTATTCCGGCGTCTGGATTTCGCGGGCGTATGTTTCGCTGACTGTTGTGATGGCATCCGCATATACCAAACCGCCCTTGAGCATATTGACATCGCCCTTGTATTCCAGCTTGTCACTTGTTAAGTACGATGCATCCAAGCCGAGTACGTCCTGAAGTGCATTTTTATCCCAAATGCCCTGGAAGAGCAGGTTGTGGATGGTAATCACAGTTTTAATGCCCCTGTAGAACGGGTTATCCTGAAACTGTGCGTTCAACAGCACAGGGATTGCGGCACTCTGCCAGTCGTTTACATGAATGACATCCGGACGGAAATCAATATCCGGCAGAATGGAAAGCGCAGCCTTAGAGAAGAAGGCGAACTTTTCAAAATCCTCGTGGATATAGCCGTACAGGTGCTGTGCGATGAAATAAAACTCATTATCTATAAAATAAACTTTAATGTTTTTATAGTCTAATTCAAAAATGCCACAGTATTGCTTTCTCCAGCCGAGCGGGATTTCGATAGCTTTGATAAAACGCATCTGCGAGCGATATTCTTCGCCGATACAGCCATAAAGTGGCATACATACGCGCACGTCAACACCGGATTTTGCAAGTGCGAGCGGCAGTGTACCTGCAACGTCGGCAAGACCGCCGGATTTTGCGAACGGAACAACCTCGGATGAAACAAAGAATACTTTCATAATAACCTCCAAATAACAGGAAAAGGGGATGAGAGCATCCCCGCTGTTTCCTGACAGAATGTTTAATGTATCAGACTACGCTGCGTTTTGCAATTACAAACGGATAGTTTGGCTGGCCCATAACGGTTTTGCCGCTCAACAGCGTAACCTCTTTATCCAGTACTACATTTTCTGCAAAGCAGTTTTCCAAAATCACACTGTTTTGCATTACAATCGAGTTCTTAATTGTTGTGCCTTTGCCGATTTTTACGCCGCGGAAAATGATGGAATTTTCCACCGTACCGTCAATCACACAGCCGTCGGCAATCAGAGAGCCGGTCACCTTCGCGTTTGCACCGTAGCGCGTCGGCGGTTGGTCTTTAACTTTTGTAAAGATTTTATCCTTTGCAAGGAAGATTTCCTTGCGGATTGCGGTATTGAGCATATTCATGTTATTTGTAAAGTACGAATTGATCGAATTCACACGACCGACATAGCCGTCAAACTGGTAACCGAAGATGCGCAGTGTGTTTAATTTCTTAATCAGTACGTCCAGGATAAAGTCATGCTCACCGCGGGCAAAACAGTCTTCTACAAGCGACATAAAGAGTGTGCGCTCGATAATGAAGGTTGCCATAGACACTTTCTTGCTGGTCGGGTGCGGATGGTTTTTCATAATATCCGTCACGCGACCGGTTTCGTCTGTCTCAAGGTAGGTGTAATTCTGCACCTCGGCCGGGTCTAAATTTTCCTCGCAGTTATACAGAAGCGTGATATCAGCATTCATTTCCTTATGGAAAGCGAGTGCTTTTTTATAAGTGCAGTTGTAGAAGGTGCTTGCTCTGGAAACTACGAAATAATCCGGCTTTGTTTTGCGGATGAAGCCGAAAATGCCGTAAAACGTGTCGATATCACCGGTAATCTGACCGAGATTGTCTTTTTCAACAAACGGCGGCAGCATATAAAGACCGGAGTTTTTGCGGCTTAAATCCCAAGACTTACCGGAACCTAAGTGGTCCATCAGCGAGGAATAGTTGTATTGTGTTGCAACACCGATATTGCGGATGCCGGAGTTGACCATGTTGGACATACAAAAGTCAATGAGGCGATATCTGCCACCCATCGGTAAAGCTGCGATTGAGCGCTTTTCCGTAAGTGTACCGAAATGCGCGCTTTGCTCATCGGCGATAATAATACCAGCCATTGCGTCCATCATAATCAAACACCTCCTTCAGCTGCAGCAGCCTCTGCCGGGGCAGCGGATGCTTTATCGAATAATACATTTTCGCTTACAATATCATTTTCAACCATTGAACCCTTATAAACCTCAGTGCCTGCATCTAAAATGATGCCGCCCTGCAATAGAACGATGTCGTCTGTACACATCGGGGATGCATATGGATTGTCTTCGGCTTCGTTAACACCGATGATTGCGCCTTCACCGATGACTGCGCCTGGACCGATAATGGTTTTTTCAATCACGGCACCTGCGCCGATTTTAACATTCGGCATAATTACGCTGTCTTTGATAATTGCACCGTCACCGACATCTACACCTTCGGAAAGCACAGAATGCTCAATTGTACCGTTGATGTAGCAGCCTTCAGTGATACAGCAGTTCTTTAATATTGCATCTGTAGAAATATAGTGCGGCGGCTTTACCGGGTTTCTCGAGAAAAT
>JAFQPV010000203.1 GCA_017411585.1 Clostridia bacterium
TACAGCTCATTCCAGGTGTGCATATGACCGCCGGGCATGTTGAAGGTGCCCTTGGCTATGTTTTTTTCAATTTGAAAATGCTGCACGCTGGTTGCATTTTTGTTTAGCATCTCTTTCACCTCAAAAAAATTATAACAGTATAGTGCAAAAAAATCAAGAACATATAAATATATTTGTGCAATCTATAAAAAATTGTATTGCATATATCATTCGTACCGGCTTTGTTTCGAGTCTGTTTTTTGCAGAATTGTCTGGAATTCGACAGAATTTGGCTAGCTTTTTTGCAAAGAAGTTGTTATAGATTACCGCGACCTATGATAATGGCTTCGGTGTGTTGACTGAGAAATTTGTTGCAGAATGTATTGAATAAACATTAGAAAAGAGTATCTTCGGATACTCTTTTTTGTGCTTGCCTTTTGTATATTTTTGTGCTACAATGCAGGTGTTGACTTTTGGGGGTAATAGTATGAAAAAAACTTTTTTCTATTTTGATGATGTTATTTGGTTGTTCCGCGATCTTACAAGACAAAGACCGAAGTCTATATTTGACCATTTTTATTTGAAAACTTTTAAAGAAGCACACGAAAAATATGGTATGAAGGTTCAGATGAACGTGTTTTACCGTACGGATTATTTTTACGGTACGGATGAGTTTACGCTTGCGGATATGACGGATGCATATAAAGAAGAGTTTCGCGCAAATGCCGATTGGCTTAAGTTTGGCTATCATTCCAAGCAGGAGTTTCCGGATTATCCGTTGGTCAATATCACTTATGAGGATATGGTTAAGGATTTTCACGCGATTCGAAACGAGGTCGTACGTTTTGCCGGTGAAGAAAGCTTTGCGCTTGCCGTATGCTCGCACTGGCGCCCAATCAGCAAAGCCGGCTGCAAGGCACTTGCGGATAACGGCATTAAAATCATTAACTGCACGGGCGGCGATGTGCGCGAATATGATGGCGACCCATCCGTTTTGCCGTATGGTCACGCTGACAGACTTTTGCAAAACCGTCAACCGGAAACGAAGATTTTCACCAGAATCAGCTTAAACAGTGCAATTTCTAGCTCTGTTTGCGCATACAATCATTTAACTGCAAAGCAGCTTGCGGATACAAATGAAACGCTGACGGCGATATTCAATGAAGAAATCGGTGTGTATTTCAAACAGCTTTTAACGCACGGCGCGGTTGTCAACTTAAGCAAGCTCGATGCGATGGAAGAAGAGTATAAAAAGATGCTGAATTGCGAATTTGCAAGCTTTGGCGGACACGAGCAGTATTTCTATCCGGATTATTACGGCTATCAGAAAAACCATGGCGAGAAGCTTATGAAGGCTTGCGAAATTATGCATAAAAACGGCTTTGAATTTATACTTGCCGAGGATTTGGTGTAAAGCATTATTGCATAGTTGCATAATACTTGTTATAATTATATATAGAATTTGTAAGAACAGGAGAGAGCAGAATGGACATTAAAGCAGAAGCATTAAAAAAACACGCGGAATGGAAGGGAAAAATTGAGGTCGTTTCCAGAACACCGATTGAAAACCGTGAGCAGCTTTCGGTTGCATATACACCGGGTGTTGCAGCACCTTGTTTGGAAATAGAAAAGGATATTAATAAATCGTTTGAACTGACGCGCAGACACAATCTTGTTGCTGTAATTACAGACGGCTCTGCGGTGCTCGGTCTCGGCGACATCGGCCCGGAGGCGGGTATGCCGGTCATGGAGGGCAAATGCGCGCTGTTTAAGGAATTTGCAGACGTGGATGCATTCCCGCTCTGTATTAAAACGCAGGATGTGGACGAGCTTGTGCGCACGATTTACCTGCTTTCCGGCAGCTTCGGCGGCATCAATTTAGAGGATATTGCGGCACCGCGCTGCTTTGAAATAGAGAGAAAATTGAAGGAAATCTGCGATATTCCGGTTTTTCACGATGACCAGCACGGCACGGCAATCGTGGTTGCAGCGGCTCTTTTGAATGCGTTAAAGTTTGTGAAAAAGGACATCGGCGATGTGCGCGTTGTGATTAACGGCGCAGGCAGCGCAGGTACGGCAATCGGTATGCATTTAATGCAGCTCGGCGTGAAAAATCTTGTGATGGTTGACCGCTTTGGCATCATCTGCGACGGCGCGGATGGCTTAAGCGAAGCGCATCAGGCGCTTGCAAAGATTACGAATAAAGAAAAGCTGCAGGGAAGTCTCGCCGATGCAATGTGCAGTGCGGATGTATTTATCGGTGTGTCGGCACCGAATATCGTATCAAAAGAGATGGTTGCTTCTATGGCAGGGGGTGCAATTGTGTTCCCAATGGCAAATCCGGAACCGGAAATTTTGCCGGATTTGGCAAAAGAGGGCGGCGCAGCCGTTGTCGGCACCGGTCGTTCGGATTATCCGAATCAGATTAACAACGTACTTGCATTTCCGGGTATTTTCCGCGGTGCACTCGATGTACGCGCAAGCGATATCAACGAGGAAATGAAAATGGCAGCATCACACGCGATTGCAAGCCTCGTTACGGATGAAGAGTTAAATGCAGAATACATACTGCCGGCGGCATTTGATGAAAGAGTTGGCAAAACGGTTGCAAAA
>JAFQPV010000204.1 GCA_017411585.1 Clostridia bacterium
CGACAAAACGGTAGTGCTTTTGGATACGCGTATTCAGTATGGCGACAAGGAGCTTACATTCTTTGACAGTGAAGTTTACGAATACGACATTGCGCTTGCCAAGGGTGAAAGCGTACCGGAGGTGCGCGTGCTTTCAAGCGGCGAGAGCAGCGTCGTACAGGGCAATCCGGCTACAGTAACCGTGGGCGGCAAGCCCCACACACTGCGTTTTGCGGAAAATCCGTTTGACGGTCTCTTGGGCACGGGCTCGGAAGGTATTCTGAGTACCCTCAAGCTTACGATTGAGGGTGTGACAACGGATGCTGGCTATCAGACCTATCTCGATGTAGCGGATGTTACATCTTCGATTGAATGGGATGAAAAGTATCAGCCGAGCGGCACGATTGACGGTGTTATCAGTGATGATACCGCAAACCGCTGGTCGGCAGATGGTATGGGCAACTGGATTTGCTACGACCTCGGCAGCGTGAAGAATTTAAACTCCATTGCAATTGCAGGTTATAAGGCGGAGCAGCGTGCTTACACCTTCACAGTTGAAATCTCACAGGACGGCACAACATGGGAGAAGGTAACGGATGCGCAGACCAATGCAGGTAAGCAGGTCGATGTATTCACACTCGGCGATAAGAGTGCGCGTTATATCAAATTAACCGGTACGCGCGTATCGACCGGTACATGGCTCGGCATCAATGAGGTGCGCATTTATGAGAGCGCAAAGATGATGGAAGACGACCAGTCGCTTTGGAATCTGAACTTCAACAAAGAGGGCATCAGCGGCGCGGTCGGCAGTAGCGTAAAGCTCGCAGTTTTAGGCGCGGATAAAAACGGCGCAGCACTTGCGGTAGACATGGCTGAGGTTACCTTCAGCAGCGCGGATGCAAGCGTTGCAAGCGTAGATGCCGCAGGCAATGTGAAGCTGCTTAAAGCGGGTTCGACCGTTATATATGCAAAAATTGATGTAATTGGCATAACGAAAACAGCAACCATTACGGTAACAGTTCAATAATTACAAAAGTACGCTGCAGGGCAGGTGCCGATTTTTCGGCACCTGCCTTTTCGCACTTTTGTCCATAAAAACGCATCATTCTCCATTGAAATTGTTTGCAATCTTTGCTATATTGAATAATGAAAAAGAAGATGTTGCACAAAACGGCACATAAAACAAGACAAATATACCCCTGTTTTTCTGAAAAAATGTATGCTATAATTTAAATGTTAATATATAAATTTTTATAAGGAGAGTGACGGTATGAAATCAATGAGAACGCGAATTATCGGCGTGGTGCTTGCACTGGTGATGGTGCTTAGTGTGCTACCGATGCAGGCGTTTGCCATCAAGGTGCCGATGGTGGATTATTCCAAGGATGCGGATAAGCCGACACCGACCGAAGGAAGATTGGTAATTTTAAGTGAGAACTTTGAAAATCAGGCCGTTGGTAAGGCACCGAAATATGGCGGTATGGGCTTCGGCGGCACCTCGGCAAGTAATGCGGTGGCTCGCTTTTATGTTGAGGAGGAAGAAGGAAATAAGTATGGTAAAGCATACCACGGTGCGCCGAACGATCCGAATGAGAGCGAGCGTTCGCCACGTATGGATCGCGAAATTCCGCTCAATGGTTTGACGGAATTTGTTTTGGACTACGATGTAAAATCCTCGCTGGGCGCATCCGTTATGTCGGTAAGTGTTGTGGAAAAGGAAGCAAATACGACGATTTGCTCTTTCGGAACGCCGCATGAATTTGATCAGTGGACGCACATCAAAATTGCTTTCACATCCCAAGACAGTCAGAATTGGCATGCGTCTGTCTATGTTGACGGTAAGCTGGCAAGTGAGCACGATTTTAACACCAGCGCGCAGGATGCAATCCGTGTTCGCTTTACCGGCCGCACACCACCGGATGGTAGCTGGTCGGCAATTGATAATGTTGTGATTTCGACGCTCAATACAGACCTCGGCGGTATCGTCGGGATGGACGGCGTGACCGTCAACTGGAATAAGCTTTCGGAAACCGATGCGCCGATGACAGGCTTTTTGGAAGTGATGAACCAGCAGCATCCGCGTATTTACGTAACCGATTGGGAGGCTATCAAGCAAAAGATTGCGACGGACGAAAACTGCAAGGCTTGGTACGATCAGATTATCCGCCACGCGAATGCGCAGGTTGGTACGCCGACAGTGGAGTATTACAGAAATGCGCGCAACACCGTAAACGAAGCGACAACAAATTTTAAACGCAATATCATTCCGGTAGCGGCGGCATATTGCTTAACCGGGGAACAGAAATACTTAGATAAGGTATATCAGGATCTTGTCAATGCAGGCACTTGGCCGGATTGGGGACACGATGCCTACCTTTGTACGGCGCATATGATGTTTGCCTACGGCGTGTGCTACGACTGGCTGTATAATGATTTTACACCGCAGCAGCGCGAAAAGGTTATTGAAGCGTGGATGAAGCACGGCTTCACGACAGCGGTGCAGGCATATGAAGGCTACGGTGTCGGCACGGGCTGGATTAACGCATCCAATAACTGGGGTATGGTTTGCCACGGCTCGAATATGGTTGCGGCAATTGC
>JAFQPV010000205.1 GCA_017411585.1 Clostridia bacterium
AAAAACTCTGTTAGTTTGGCGGAAATCAGTTCATAATTGACGGGGACGTTTTCCTTTCCCTCTTTGTAGATTTCCAGCAGGATGTCTGCAAGTGAGGCATCGCGCAGTACGCCGTTGTGCTCTTTAATACAGGTGAGAAAAAACGAAAAATGATTTGTGTTAGCAAAGGCATGTCTGTCCAGAGTGATTACGCCTAAGGTAAAGCCGTCTTCGCCGACGCTTGTAAAGCGGCGTTTTTGGCGATTGCTTAATAAGATTATATCGCCCGCAGCTACGGGGTGCATACGCTCATTAATCTGCCAATCCGCATCACCGTGCAGCGGAATGCAGATGCGCAAATCGGCATAGGCAACCGCTTCGTGGATAAACTCGTTGTCCGGTCGTTTTTCCATTTTTGTTGCTGAAAAGGTTTTTTTGCTTACATTCATCATAAAAATCACCTAGGACTATTTTAACATAAAAAATCTAAAATTGCAAGAAAACGAAATTTTTGGATAAAAAGCAAGTAGTTTTTTTGTGCGATAAATGCTATATTGAAGATATAAGGTAAGTCAAAACGCAAAAGTTGCAGCTTGTGTAGTCAGTACAGCTATGGAGGAGGTATCTTTTTATGTATATTTCTGAAGTAAGAAACGAACGCGTTATAAAAACGGAGATTGAGTCTGTTGTATTTGACGGTCAGTATGATGTTTTGGTCAGCGGGTTGGGAACAGCCGGCTCTATGGCTGCGATTATGCTGGCAGAAAACGGATTAAAGGTTTTGGGTGTCGAAGCATTTAACTGTGTTGGCGGAACGGCGACGATTGGCGGTTTGCAAACACCGTATTTTGATACACCGGGCGGACGTTATGCTGCGATTGACGGTGTTGCAAAAGAGCATCATCGGCTGCATACGCGAAATATTATAGAGAGCCGCAAGCTTGAATTTGAACGCCTTATATTGCAGCGTGGGGCACAGATTTGGTATGAGTCCTCTGTTTTAGGTATTTATATGGAACATGATACGGTAGTTGGCGCTAGGGTCATTACGCCGGAGGGAATTCACCACATCAAAACAAAAGTGATTTTGGATGCGACGGGGGATGCCTATACAGTACATATGGCAGGTTGTGCAACCGAGTATGGCAGAAAATTTGACGGCTTAGCGCAGCCGTACAGTATGGTTTCGAGTTTGCGTACCGGCACAGGCGTGCGAACCACCAATTGTGACTTCGGTCGTGTTGACCAAAGAGATGATAAAGGCCTGTCAGAGACGCTCATTTTTTCGCGCGCTTATGAAATGGAAGAGGACCGCAATGGCGGCAGATTTATGCTACATATGCCGTTGATAGGTATTCGTGAAGGTCGGCGTATTTTGGCAGAGGAAGTTGTGAAGCTTGAAGATGTATTTGCCGAGCGTTACACGAAAGAGCCGATGTTTTATGCTTATGCGGATTTGGACAAACACGGCTGGGACATTGCAATGGATGGCACTACGCTTGGTGACTGGGCAATCGGCGCAAATTTGGGGGCATACAATGTTATGATTCCGGTATCGTATAAGGCGTTGATTCCAAAGGGGGTTGACGGTATTCTGGTTGCTTGCCGTGCACTTGGTGTGGATCGTGATGTTGCAACCTGTGTGCGAACGATGCCTGCAATGAAAAGAGTGGCAGAAGCAGCGGCAGACATTGCAACATTGGCTGTTCGGCATGGTTGTGCGCTGCGGGATATTCCCTATGCGGAGCTTCGGGCTATGCTTTCGGAAAGCGGATGTTTAAAGAAGCCTTATGATTCATATTACCGGATAGACGGTTGGAAAAACTATGACGGTACGCCGTTGGTGCCGGAGAATGTGACATTTATGACAGAGGCAGAGGCTTTGGAAGCGAAGCTTGCGACTGAAAAGCCCGGCGAGGCAATTTGGTCGGCAAAGCGTATGGGCACAATGGCAAATGAGACCTTGAAGGGCTTGCTGCATTCTGCGGATGAAAATACAAGAAAGCATGCAGCATTTGCGCTTGCGATTTCGGGAGATGACAGCGGTATTGAAATTTTGCGCGCAATGGTAAAGGAGCGCGATCCGCTGATGCTAAAGGATTGCCGTAAGCATAATCAACAGCGCGGCTGTATGGCGATTTATTTTTTAGGCAGGCTTGCAGATGTGGAGATTGCAGATACGCTGATTGAGATTTTTTCGGATGAAGATGAAATTAAGCGTCCGGCATACAAGCTTGCGTTTGCGATGGGAACAAGATATAAAATCAAAGATTTTCAAAACGAGTATTTTCAGTTTATTTCTAATGCAGTGATTGCATTGATACGCATCGCCGATGCGCATCCGCAGCTGCAAAAGAAGACAGCGATGGCGTTTCGCGCTGCATTTGAGGATGAAACTTATTGCAAAAGGATTACGCAAAGGCCGCCAATGAGCAGTGAAGGTGGTATGGCAAGGCACCTTAAAAAGGTTGCTTATGCAGCGATTGTGCGCTGGGGGCAATAAAAAATTATTAGAAAACATTGCCAACTTATAGAAACTATAGTAAAATTAAAATATAAATGTTAATGATTATGAGGAGGATGGTTATGAATTACGATGTAATTGTAATTGGTGCAACTTTTGCGGCAGCTGGCCTTGTGCAGGCATACGGCGACAAGTGCCTGGTGCTGGAAAGACGCCCGCAGGCCGGCTACGAATTTCTGAATGCGGCAAAGTTCGGCACAGACTATGACAAGGCGCTTGCAAGTGATGAGGCAAAGGCGCTTTATGCAAAGTTTGTGGAGAAGAACGCATTTGACGGTGAGCGCATTTGTCTTTTTGACTGTGCAGGTCCGTTCTACAGCCTTTTAGAGGGCAAAAATGTATTGCTGAATATGGAAATCGTTTCCGTAGAGAAAATCGATGGCGGCTTTGAGGTAACGGCACACGGCGTTTCCGGTTACCGCACATTTACGGCAAAGAAAGTGATTGACACAACCGTACACAACGATATGGTGGAAGCAAAGACCTTGAATTTGCTTGTCAACACGGATGAAGAAAATGCAGCGGCACTTCCGGCAGATTTAAAAACCGAGAAGTGGGGCTACGAAGAGGATATACTCATCAAGTGCGCAGTGGCTGCAAACGACGGCTACATTGAAGCGCGCCGCGCTGTGGCAGCATTGATTGACACGCTGCCGGCAGAATACAGAGTGGCATTCGTAGCAGACTGCTTCGACTATGAAGTAAAGTCCGGCTATCCTGTTGAGAAGGATGGTATCGTATATATGCCGTCTTGTGCATATAAAAATCCGCTTTTGGCATTTGATGCAGGTGTGCTTTATGCGAAGGGAGGCGTGCTGTAATGTATATTTCTGAAGTAAAAAACGGTGAAGTTGTAAAAACTGAGGTCGGCAGCGTTACCTTTGACAAGGCATACGATGTTATCGTCAGCGGTCTCGGTACTGCAGGCGCACATGCAGCTGCTTTTGCTGCGGAAAACGGTCTTTCGGTACTTGGTGTGGAAAGCTTCAACTGTGTTGGCGGTACGCAGACCATCGGCGGTATCCAGGGCCACTATTTCGGTTGCCCGGGCGGTCGCTATGTGGCAATGGATGAAAAGATTATGGCATTCAAGGATGCGCGTACCAGAAACAGACTGGAAAGCCAGAAAATTATCCAGGAAAAATGGATTATAGACAATGGTGCTGAGATTTTATATGAATCGAGTATTATTGGCGTGTATATGGAAGATAATACGGTTGTCGGCGCAAAAATCATTACACCGGACGGCATTATCCATGTTGCCTCCAAGGTAATGATGGACTGTACGGGCGATGCTTATACGGCGCACATGGCAGGCTGTAAATCTGAATACGGCAGAAAGTTTGATGGTCTTACACAGCCGTACTCGATGGTATCAAGTGCGCGTATGGGCGTGGGCGTACGCACCACCAATTGCGACTTTGGCCGTGTGGATCAAAGAGATGATAAGGGACTTTCCGAGGCGCTTGTCTTCTCCCGCGCTTATGAAATGAAGGAAGAGCGCGGCAACAGCAAGTTTATGATTCATATGCCGCTCATCGGCGTGCGCGAGGGCAGAAGAATTGTTGCGGAGCAGACCGTTACGGTAGATGGTTTGTTTGCAGATGAAAAGACAACCGAGCCGGCATTTTATTCCTACGCTGACTTAGATAAGCATGGTTGGGATATCGCGTTTGACGGTCCGTCGCTCGGCGACTGGTCCATTGGTGCAAACCTGGGTGCATATAATGTAACCGTTCCGGTGCCGTATAAAATTATCGTGCCGGTAGAAATCGATGGTATCATCGTGCCGTGTCGTGCGTTGGGTGTTGACCGTGACATCGCAAGCTGCGTGCGTATGGTGCCGGATATGAAGAAGCTGGCAGAGCTTGGTGCAGACATGGCAATGTTTGCTATAAAGAATAACTGCAAGCTGCGCGAGGTAGAGTATGAGCCGATTCGTGACAGAATGCTTGCAAGCGGCAATTTAGATCACAGCTTTGACCGCGGCTACCGCATTGACGGTTGGCGCAACTGGGACGGCAATCCGCTTGTGCGTGAGGATGTTACCTTTATGACAGATCCGGCACAGCTTGAAGCAAGATTGGCAACCGATACGCCGGGACAGGCAATTTGGTCTGCAAAGCGTATGGGCACAAAGGCAAACGAGACTCTGAAGGGCTTGCTTGCTTCTGAAGATGAAAACACGAGAAAGCATACAGCCTTCGCGCTCGCAATCACAGGCGACGACAGCGGTGTTGAGATTCTGCGTGCAATGGTGAAAGACCGTGATCAGTTTATGCTTCATGACTGTCGTAAGCACAATCAGCAGCGCGGTTGTATGGCGATTTACCACCTCGGCAAATTGGGGGATGCTGAGATTGCAGATACGCTCATCGAGATTATCTCGGATGCCGACGAAGTGAAGAGACCGACATACAACAAGGAATTTGCAATGGGTACACGCTACAGCATTTCGGATTTCAACAATGAATTCTTCCAGTTTGTATCGAATGCAGTTGTTGCGTTGATTCGTATTGCGGATGCACATCCGGAGCTGCAGGGCAAGATTGCAGCTGCGTTTAAGGCTGCGTTTGAGGATGATACGTATTATGACAGAATCACAACCAGACCGAAGATGAGCAGTGAGGGTGGTATGGCAATCAATATCAAAAATGTTGCTTATGCTGCAATTGCGCGTTGGGGTAAATAAAAATTAGAAATGGTAGCGCGCGGGGGAAGCTTCCCGCGCGCTGTTTGCTTTAAATGAAAAAAGAAGGGAAAAGGAAATGCTGCAAAAACGTTGGTTTCGAGTGTTATTTCGTTATAGGGTATTTGTTGCGCTGCTGTTGATTGTGCAGGTTGTGGTTATGCTGCAGCTGATTTTAAATTCCAGTCAGGCGGCGGAGTGGATTAACTATGCTCTGCATTTAATCAGTCTTTTGGTGGCGCTGCATATTGTCATCCGGAAAAACAAGGGTGCATATAAGCTAACGTGGGTATTT
The DNA here is from genome assembly GCA_017411585.1 of Clostridia bacterium. Lineage (GTDB taxonomy): Bacteria > Bacillota > Clostridia > UBA1381 > UMGS1253 > RGIG2041. The sequence continues at coordinate 5,488 of JAFQPV010000205.1, forward strand.
CTGATTCTAATGTTTCCGATTTTCGGCGGCTTTTTGTATCTGATGTTCACCTATCA
>JAFQPV010000206.1 GCA_017411585.1 Clostridia bacterium
AATCCGGCAACGGTAACGGTCGGTGGTAAGCGCTATACCTTCCACTTTGTTGAAAATCCGTTTGATGGCGTGTCCGGCACCGGCACAGAAGGCGTAGCAAAAACGCTCAGCGTAACCGTGAAGAATGCGGGCACATTGCCGAACTATCAGACGTATATTGACATCGCATCGGCAACAAGCTCGATTGAATTCAGCGAGGAGAAGTATCCTGAAAACGGTTCTTACGATGGCATCATCAGCGAAGAAACCACTAACCGCTGGTCGGCGCAGGGAAGCGGCAACTGGATTTGTTATGATTTTGGGAAAGTGACAAAGCTGCACTCCGTAGCGATTGCCGGCTATCTGGCGATTTCCAGAAACTATAAATATGATATTGAAGCATCCTCGGACGGCGTACACTTTACAAAGATTTGTGAAGCGGCGACGGAACCGGGCGCAAATCGAAGTGTGTTCAAGCTTGGGGACATCGAAGCACGTTATGTGCGCGTAACCGGCACATACACCTCCAATTCGGGGGCGTGGCTCGGTATTTCCGAAATCCGCTTCTACGATAATGCACAAATGGAAGCAGACGATCAGAGTGCATGGAACCACTACTTCTACACAAACTCGATTTACGCTAAGGCAGGCGAAGCGCTGCAGCTTGAGATTGCGGGTAAGAGCAAGAGCGGTCAGGCAGTACCAATTGCGATTGCAGATGTGACGCTGACAAGTGAAAATCCGGAGATTGCAACTGTTTCACCGGATGGTGTTGTAACGCTTGTGAAAGCGGGCAGTACGAATATTGTTGCTGAAACAATCACCGTGCTTGGTAATAGAATCAGAACAAGCTTGCCGGTGACGGTAGAATAAAAGTACAAGTGCACATAGTTGATGGGATGTGTAAAGAAGGAAATATATATATTTGAATTCTACTATTATTTTAACAAATCAAATAAAAAAGAAAGAGCCGATGCATTTGCATCGGCTTTTTTGCATAATTAAAAATCTAAAATTGTTTTGTCGCCGTACAGATCTTTCCAGTCTGTTTCAAAGCCGGCAATGGCGGCATCCGTCATCGGATGGGAAATGATGTGCTTAAACAGGTTTGCGGAAATGGTTACTGCGCTGCAGCCGCATAGTGCGCATTTGTGCACCTGCTCTACATTTTTAAAGCTTGCTGCGAGCACCTGACAGTTTAAGTTGTAAAGCTTGAACTGCTGCATAATATCTTCAACTACCTTCGTGCCGTCTACAACGATGTTGTCCAAACGATTTGCATACGGTGCAACGAAGTCTGCACCTGCCATGGCGGCAAGCAGCGCCTGTGCCGGCGTGAAAATCGCTGTTACGGTTACGCCGAAGCCACGCTTTTTTAATTGCATCGTTGCTTTTAAGCCTTCTTCGCTGATTGGCACCTTGATATACAGGTTGCCGCCGATTTTGTCTCGGAGCAGCTCTGCTTCCTCGATGATTTTTTCCGTTGTGGTCTGCACGGTCTGAATGTGCAGCATTTTATCCGGTCCGATGATTTCGCGAATGCTGTGCATCAATGGCCAGTATTCTGCCTTTTCCTTGGCAACGAGTGTCGGGTTTGTCGTCACGCCTGCCAGGGGGAAGAATTCATTACAATATTTGATGTCCTCTAAGTTGCCGCCGTCCATTAAGTATTTCACTGTTGTCATCCCTTTGTTTGATATTTTTTTTTTAACAAAGCGTATTATATACCTAAACCCTTGGAAAGTCAAGGCGTTTTGGGGATTTTTTTGTTGCGCAGCGTTTAAAAAGATACATCTTGTGTAATTGTTGATATTGAAATCACGGGATTTAAAAGGCTTCCCCTTGAGGGGAAGGTGGCAAAACCGAAGGTTTTGACGGATGAGGTGTAGAATTTCAAAGAAATTTGTATCTAAAACGCCTCTTCGAGGCTACACCTCACCACCGCCTACGGCGGAGCCTGTCTCACTGCGGTTCGGTCAAGGCGCGGCTCTGACAATCCACTGGATTGTCATTCACTACCGCGCCAGACGCTACGCTACCTCAAGGAGAGGCCTTTTATCGTGGGTATAAAATCGCCGAACCCTACATCGCTTACAGAGAAGATATTCTTGCTACCGCATCATAGCCTTTACACAAGGCGTCTGTATATCTTTATTATAAATTCACCGAGGTCTGATACACATCTAATTCCTTATCCAGCACATAGCGGACCTGGCGGATTTTCCATTCGAGGTTTTCCTTGTGCCCGATATACTCCATACTCGGCTCCCAGCCGAGACGCGAGTCTGCTTCCACTAAAGGTATGGTGCTTTGTACATTCACGATTTCCGCCTCGCCGATTTCGCGCAGCGTGGCAATCAGTGCATTGGCTTCATCACGGCTTTGTGCAACCTGGAGTTTGGTTTTTGTGATGTACCATTTCTTTGCGTGCACGGTGGTGGTCAGCGTGTTTGCGATGAATTTGCCCAGGTTGATTAAGCGCAAAAGTGCATCGTTTTTATTTTCGATGCTCTCTAAAATTTCGATGCCTTTTCCCATCAGCATACGCGCCTTTTCGTTCAGCTCGATTTCAACAGGCATGCGTAATGCGCTTGCGCTGTTACGAGGGCGGTCGTTTGCCGGAAACATCGGATAATTCGGGAACACGATGCGATTGCCGAAATGTGCATACGGTGCACTCGGGGCGTTAAAAATGCGCGTGAAGCAGAGCGGGTATGCAGGACCGATACGGTACGGTCCATACTGGTCTTCGTTGGACGGCGTAAAGTTTGTAAAGCCTTCGCTCCAAAGCTGAAGTGCTTTTTCTGTTTTTTCGGCATTCTCTTTGCCAAAGTGTTTTGTAAGAACACGGTTTAATATTTCTTCGATACTTAGCTCTGTGTCGCTTAATGCGAGATTGGTTAAATCACCGATAAAGGACGGATAAAAGCCGTAGTGGTGCGACTCCATTAAGCCGCACAGTCCCCAGTCGGTATTCGCCTTGCGCATATTTTTGATGCGCTTAATCCATTGATGCGGCGCCGGCATATAGGGGATAACGCCCAAATCCCAGGTCATCCCGCCGGTGTTGGACATTGTATAGAGGCGGATGCCGCGTTTTGCCGCCACCTCTGCTTCGGAAACGAAATATTTGCCCGGGCCTTCGAACACGATGGTGTAGTCCGAACAGTATTCCTGAATGTCGCCCACGTTGTAGCGTTCAAACATTTCATAGGTAACCAG